>CAKVNP010000004.1 GCA_934777095.1 uncultured Clostridium sp.
GGATATAACTATAAAGACATAATAAACAAAGAAATAAGCAGGCAGATAGCTTTAGATAGTGATCGATATTTTTCTGGTAAAGATGGCTTTAATGGAATTGCTGATAATCAAAAATTTTATCTGGAAGATAAAAAAGTAATTATTTATTTTGGAGTTTATGAAATAGCACCATATGTTACAGGAATACCAGAGTTTATCATAGACAGCATGCTTTTCAATGGCAACTATAAATATAAATAAAGATGGAACTAAAAAGACTAATGGAGAGAAAAACTCACCATTAGCCTTTTTATTACATATAATAAAACATAGTATTACATGGAGTTGAAGTGTGTGATATACGCGCTAATTTTAGCAGGGGGAAAAGGTACAAGGTTATATCCTTTATCAAGAATGAATCAACCTAAACAATTTTTGAGAGTAATTAATAACAAAAGTTTTTTAGTAAATACCGTTGAAAGAATTACTCCCTTAATTAAAAAGGATAATATTTATGTGATAACAAATAGAGACTACTTGGATAAAATCAGAGAGGAGTTATCATATATTAATTCTGACAATATATTTACTGAACCGGAGAATAAGGAAACTGCAACCTGTATAGGGTTATCAGCTATAAAATTATTAAAGAAGGATAATGATGCTGTAATGGTAGTATTGCCTTCAGATCATCATATAGAAGGTGAAAAAGAGTATAATGACACTTTAGTGGAAGCTATTGAAATAGCTAACAGAAGAAGAGGGATAGTTACCATTGGCATTAATCCAACCAGACCAGAAACAGGGTATGGATATATAGAAATGGGTGAAAAACTTCAATCACTAAGTTCAGCATACAAAATATCCAGATTTACTGAAAAGCCTAATGTAGAAGTTGCTAAAGACTTCTTACTAAAAGGCACTTATTTATGGAATTCAGGAATGTTTGTATTTAGAGCAGATGTGGTACTTCGAGAAATAGAAAAATATCTGCCAAAGCTATATAAATCCTTAATGGAGATGTATAAGCATCTTGGTGAAGAAGACGAAGAAGAAGTTATCAAGGAAGAATATAAATCAATTGATGGAATATCTATTGATTTTGGAATAATGCAGAAGACAAGAAAAGCTTATGTAGTTAAAGGCGGATTTTCCTGGGATGATATAGGAAGCTTTAATGCATTAAGCAGGTTCTTGAATAAATATAGAGGAAACGATATAAGCCAAAATGTTTATGTACAGGATTGTGAAAACTGTTCTATTTTTGGCGATAAGAATTTAATTATCGGTTTTGGCGTAAAAGATCTGGTGATAGTAGATGCAGGAGACGTAATCTTAGTAATGGATAAAAACAGGGATCAGGAAATAAAACATCTGCTGAATGATTTAAATGAACAGACGGAATACGAAAACTTTATTTAATGATGAACTTAGTTTAATTACGAATTATGAATGATGAATTATGAATTAAGGTGGGAACTCCAAATGAGTTCCCTTTATTTATAGGATAAAACTTAAGAAATTAGGCTGTTTCTTCAGCTTCCTCCATGTTTTGTGTTAAGAGTATAGGGGAAGTCAGCTTTATGCCAATGGCACCAATTGGTGCCGTGATAAGAACGCTTAATATTGCAATAGCCTGCATGATTTCTCCACCGGCAATACCCATCTGCAGAGGAACTCCTGCTTTTGCTGATTGTACTGTTGCTTTAGGCAGGTAGGCAATTACACAAAAGATTCTTTCTTTTAAATTTAAATCAGTGCCTATTAATGATAATAAAACACCTAGAGAACGGATTGTTAATGAAAGAGAAAGCATTAATGCTCCTACTAAGAAAAATTCTCCTACCAGTGTTGGATTGATAGCCATACCTACAAAAGTGAAAAGATATATTTTACCGTATTTCCATACAACATTAATACTATCTTGGATTTTCAGTGCAATATCTTTTAAATATGTTCTTAAGAAGAAGCCATATACCATGATAGTAAGCAGTGAGTTAAACATTTCTAAGTGGAAAGTATTTCCTACCAATCTTATGGCTATACATACTGCTAGAGAAAATACTGCACGGAAAATACTGCTTTTTATTTTATTTAATATTCCCTTAGTAATTAATGATAATAACAATCCAGCTATTATACTAATGATTATTGTTACAGGAATTGATATTATATTTCTCGTTATAGAAACAGCTTCGCCATTAGCTGTAGATAGATATATTCCAATAAATGTAGTAAATAGTGTGATTGCCACAGTATCATCAGCTGAAGCGCCAACTAAAAGCATCTGCGGTATTGCTTTATCCTGTCCTACTTTTCGGCGGATTAAATCTACCATTGCAGGAACTAATACTGCAGGGCTTACAGCAGCTATGATAAAACCTAAAATAGCACCTTGCACAAAGGTAAAGTTTAATAATTTTGTGGCTAGGAAAGCAATAGTTAAACCTTCTAAAGTGGCAGGAATTATGCTAAGCAGCACAGCAGGTCTTCCTATCTGCTTCATTTGATTTAAACTAATGCCTAATCCACCAATAAAGAGTACTGTTACCAAGGCTAAATCCTTTAAATAGGGAGCAATTTTAAGTGTAATATTAGGGACAAGATTTAAAAATGCTGGTCCGATAATCATACCAAATAAGATCATCCCAATAAGAGCAGGCAGCTTAAGATATTCGATTAATTTACCAGCAAATGATGAGATAAGGCCAATTAATAATAAGCTTAAGGCTAAAAGTAATATATTCATTTTATTTCCTCCATAGTTAATATATAAAAAAAGCCAATGAAACCTACAACAAAAAAGCTGTAGAAGTCATTAGCTGTTAAGCGGTTTTGATAAAAATCAAGGGAGACATTCATTCCCTGTCAGCTAAAAGTATAGCAAAGGAAGAAATATCTTTCAAGGCGAAAAGGTGAATAATAAATGTATAAAATTACATAACTTGTAAAAAATATAAAAGAGTGGTATAATAATCATCGTATCATATTAATGAAAAAGTTAACACACCAATAAACTTAAACTATTTTGATACTTGAAGGAGTATGGCGAGTCCATGCTCCTTTTTTTATTTTCTTATAAATATAGTGCTACGTTTTAGGGGAAAATATAATTAAGATAAATATAAAAAGTTACCAAAATTTGTTGACAAAATATAGAGACAAGCATAATATATAAGTATAAACATATGAACAATCATTCATATTAGAGGAGATAACTGGAATGAAAGAAGAAATTAATAATTGTACAGAACAATGCTCAGTAAATGTAATACACCAGGAAATAATAGATGAGGTTAAAGGGAAGCTTCCAGCAGAAGAAACACTATATGACTTGGCAGAGTTATTTAAAGTTTTTGGGGATACTACAAGAATTAAAATAATTTGTGCACTATTTGAATCTGAAATGTGTGTATGTGATTTGTCAAATCTATTAAATATGACACAATCTGCTATCTCACATCAATTAAGAGTATTAAAAGCCACAAGGCTTGTTAAGTTTAGAAGAGATGGGAAAGTAATTTACTATTCACTGGATGATGAGCATATTAAAGAAATATTTGATGCAGGATTAAATCACATCAGCGAGTAATGGGGGATGGAATTTTGGAGAATAATAATTTAGAACTAGTATTAAATGGACTTAACTGTGCAAATTGTGCTAGAAAAATTGAGGAAAGAGTAGGAAATTTAGAAGGAGTAAAGGAAAGTAATTTAAACTTTACTACACTAACATTAAAGGTCAAGCTTCATAAGAGCTATGAAGAGGAAAAGGCTTTTAAAGATATAAATGATATAGTGATAGGACTAGAACCACATGTGGTAGTTGAAAAAAAATCAAAGGCAAATCAGGAAGATAAGAAGGTTTCTTTTAAAGTAGAGCCAATGCTGATTATCGGTGCCATAATTTATTTAGTAGCAGTATTAGGATCATTTAGTGATACTGTTTCATTAGTTCTTTATGTAGCAAGTTACATTTTAATCGGTGGAGAAGTTGTCTTAGCAGCTATTAAGAATATAGCAAAAGGAGAAGTCTTTGATGAAAACTTCTTAATGACAGTAGCAACAATTGGAGCTTTTGCAATAAAGGAATTCCCAGAAGCAGTAGCAGTTATGCTATTCTATCAAATAGGAGAAACAATTCAAGGATATGCAGTTAATAAATCAAGAACCTCTATATCTTCTTTAATGGATATTAGAGCTGATTATGCTAATCTGCTTAGAAATGGTAAAGAAGAAAAGGTAAATCCTGAAATAATTAATATAAATGATGTAATAATTATTAAGCCAGGTGAAAGAGTTCCGCTAGATGGTATAGTAATTGAGGGTGAAAGCTATGTTGACACTTCGGCTTTAACAGGAGAATCAGTTCCAAGAAAAGTAACAGCCGGCAATGAAATTTTATCAGGTGGAATTAATACAAATAGTGTAATTAAAGTACAAGTTACTAAAGTATTTGGTGAATCTACTGTATCGAGAATATTAGAAATGGTAGAAAATGCAGCTAGTAAAAAGGCTGATACAGAAAAGTTTATTACTAAATTTGCGAAGGTTTATACACCAATAGTAGTTGGACTGGCAGTAGTAATTGCAGTATTCCCACCTTTATTATTAAAGGGAGCTGAATTTAGTGAATGGCTCTACAGAGCATTAGTATTTTTAGTTGTATCTTGTCCTTGTGCATTAGTAGTATCAGTTCCTTTAGGATTTTTTTCAGGAATTGGTGGTGCATCTAAAAAAGGTGTACTAGTTAAAGGAAGTAACTATTTAGAACTATTAAAAGATGTAGAAACAATAGTATTTGATAAAACAGGAACATTAACAGAAGGTATCTTTGCTGTTACAGAAATAAATACAAATAATATAACTGAAGAAGAACTTATTGAAAAAGCTGCTATTGCAGTAAGTTTTTCAAACAATCCAATAGCAGTATCAATAGTGAGAGCTTACGGAAAAGAAGTTGCTAAGGATGAAATTAAGGATTATGAAGAGATACCAGGGCATGGAATTAAAGCATTAATAAGTGGTGAAGAAGTTCTTGTAGGTAATGCTAAACTGATGAAGGAATTTAATGTCGAGTTTAAGGAAGTGGAATCTATAGGAACAGTTGTCTATACTGCCATCAATGGTGAATTTAAAGGAAGTATAGTAATTTCAGATAAGATTAAGGAAAATGTAAAGGAAGCATTACAAAGCTTAAAGAGAGTTGGTGTTAAAAAGACAGTAATGCTTACTGGTGATAATAAGAATACAGCTGATAAGGTTGCTGAAATAGTTGGTTTAGATCAAGTTTATTCTGAATTATTGCC
Source organism: uncultured Clostridium sp. (assembly GCA_934777095.1). Taxonomy (GTDB): domain Bacteria; phylum Bacillota; class Clostridia; order Clostridiales; family Clostridiaceae; genus Clostridium. The sequence continues at coordinate 5,289 of CAKVNP010000004.1, forward strand.
ATTAGATAAAGTAACTAAAGTTGAAGAGTTACTAAGTTCAGCAAAGGGCAAGGTTGCTTTTGTAGGAGATGGGGTTAATGATGCACCAGTACTTGCTAGAGCTGATATAGGTATAGCAATGGGCGGTATTGGGTCAGATGCAGCTATTGAAGCGGCAGATGTTGTTTTAATGAAGGATGATGTAAGTGCATTAGTTGATGCAGTAAATATATCAAAGAAAACAAGCAAAGTGTTATGGCAGAATATAATCTTTGCCTTAGGTGTTAAGGTAATTGTAATGATTCTTAGTACTTTAGGATTTGCCAATATGTGGGCGGCAGTATTTGCTGATGTAGGAGTGACAATTATAGCAGTAATTAACTCTACAAGATGCTTTCGATAAATATTGACAAAACCCATCATATTAAATATAATAATTTAAGTCGAGAACATTTTAGGCATACGGGATTAGCATGCAAAGATTACTTTGTATCTTTGGTTCAAAGCCAAGAGTTAATTCTAAGGCTTTGAATTTTGTTGTGAGACTTATGTATAACGGATCTGCTACGTTATACATAAGTCTCTATTTTTATGGAATGAAAATTAATAATTATTTAACGAAGTTTAATTGCATTCAATATATATGAAATAAAATGTAATATAATTGTATAAAAGAAGATAAATATGTTTATAAATATTAATATTACTAAAATAATTACATGTTTGCTTAATAATAAATATAAGATAATGTATATGGATAAAAAATACAAAGTATGTTATTATATTATCAAAGTATATGAAGAGAAAATTTTAGCAAAAAAGTTTATAGTATGAAGTGTTTATATTTTTGAGAATTATTAAATGAGTAATTATTTAATAGAATAGGAGAATGTATACTATGGAGAAAAAGAAAAATGTTTCTATGGCAGTTATTAAAAGAATGCCAAAATATTATAGATATCTAGGGGAATTATTAAAAAATGATGTAGATAGAATTTCATCAAAGGAATTAGGTGAAAAGATAGGATTTACAGCATCGCAAATAAGACAAGATTTAAATAATTTTGGTGACTTTGGCCAACAGGGATACGGATATAATGTTAAAGAGCTGTACAATCAAATTGGAAGTATTTTAGGTGTTGGAAAAGAATATAAAACTGTTATAGTTGGAGCAGGTAATATTGGTCAGGCAATTGCAAATTACAGCAGATTTTCAGATATCGGATTATCAACAGTAGCTATATTTGATGCCAATCCAAAACTTGTAGGAATGAAAATCAGAGATGTTGAAATAAGAGACATTGATACATTAGCTGGATTCTTAGAACAAAACAATGTAGATATCGGAATTCTATGTGTTCCTAGAATAAGCGGACAAAAGGTTTGTGATATATTAGTAAAAGGCGGCGTAAAGGGACTATGGAATTTTGCTCCGGTAGATTTACATGTTCCTGATGATGTAAAGGTTGAAAATGTTCATCTTTCAGAAAGTTTACTAACTTTAATATATCAAATGAAAAAAGAGTAAAAGTATACAATAAAGTATACTTTTATTTTTTTGCCTATTATTAAAGAGAGGCTCTAGGTTAATAAACCCAGAGCCGCACGATATTGAGGAGTAATGAGAAACTGACTTTTTAGGGGACAGAAAGTGTAGATGTTAATATATCTACATTTAATATTTTTTACTTTTATGTAAAAAATATACTAATTATGAAAATATTATTGCATTTGGAAATATTTAAGACTATAATTGAAAATGTAATGAAGATTACCTTAAGATTTTCTTTGAAAAAATGTTGAAAGGCAATTTTTTTTGCGTTAATTTGTTAGATTATTAACAAACTATCTATAAAGTTAAGTATGGTATAAAAGGAGGATGGAAAATGGAATTAAAAAATATCATTCTTGAAAAAGAAGGACATTTAGCTACAGTTACAATCAATAGACCAAAGGCATTAAATGCATTAAATTCAGAAACATTAAATGATTTAAATACAGCAATTGAAGACTTGGAAAATGATAGCAATATATATTGTGTTATTTTAACTGGTGCAGGAGAAAAATCTTTTGTAGCAGGTGCTGATATAGCTGAAATGAAGGATTTAGATGCAAAAGCTGGTGAAGAATTTGGGCTTTTAGGAAATAAGGTATTTAGAAGATTAGAAAATCTAAATAAACCTGTAATAGCTGCAGTTTCAGGCTTTGCTTTAGGTGGAGGCTGTGAGCTTGCTATGTCTTGTGATATTAGAATTGCATCTGAAAAAGCAAAATTTGGACAACCTGAAGCAGGCTTAGGAATAACACCAGGTTTTGGAGGAACTCAAAGATTACCAAGATTAGTTGGAGCAGGAAAAGCTAAAGAGTTAATTTATACTTGTGCAATGGTTAAAGCTGATGAAGCATTAAGAATTGGCCTAGTTAACAAGGTGGTTCCATTAGAAAATTTAATGGATGAAGCAAAGAAAATGGCAGCAGCAATTATTGCAAATGCACCAATAGCAGTAAGAACATGTAAAGATGCTATAAATAGAGGATTGCAGGTAGATATAGATAATGCAATAAAGATTGAAGCTGAAGACTTTGGAAGCTGCTTTAATTCTGAAGATCAAAAAGAGGGAATGACTGCTTTCTTAGAAAGAAGAGCAGAAAAGAATTTCCAAAATAAATAATAGATTTAATTTGTCTAACAGGACAGTTTTAAAAAAAGATAGATATTATATTTAAGGATTTGCTAGGGAGGTAAAAAGATGAATTTTGCATTGACTAAGGAACAAGAATTAGTAAGACAAATGGTTAGAGAATTTGCAGTAAACGAAGTAAAGCCAATAGCTGCAGAAATAGATGAAACTGAAAGATTTCCAATGGAAAACGTTAAAAAAATGGGTGAATTAGGAATGATGGGTATTCCTTTTTCAAGTGATTTTGGCGGAGCTAATGGAGATACTTTATCATACATTATAGCTGTTGAAGAATTATCAAAGGTTTGTGGAACAACTGGTGTTATTCTTTCAGCTCATACATCACTTTGTGCTTCATTAATTAATGAACATGGAACACAAGCTCAAAAAGAAAAGTACTTAACTGATCTTTGTACAGGAAAGAAGCTTGGTGCTTTTGGATTAACTGAACCAGGTGCTGGTACAGATGCTGCTGGACAACAAACAACTGCAGTATTAGAAGGAGACCACTATGTACTTAATGGTTCAAAAATCTTCATCACTAATGGTGGAGTAGCTGATACTTTTGTTGTATTTGCAATGACTGATAAATCTCAAGGAACTAGAGGTATATCTGCATTTATCGTAGAAAAAGGATTCGAAGGATTTTCTATCGGAAAAGTTGAAAATAAATTAGGAATTAGAGCGTCTTCAACTACAGAACTTATTTTTGAAAACTGCATAGTACCAAAGGAAAACTTAGTTGGTAAAGAAGGTAAGGGATTTGGTATAGCAATGAAGACTCTAGATGGAGGAAGAATTGGTATAGCTGCTCAAGCTTTAGGTATTGCAGAAGGTGCATTTGAAGAAGCTGTTAAATACATGAAAGAAAGAAAACAATTTGGTAGACCAATAGCTGCTTTCCAAGGATTACAATGGATGATTGCAGAAATGGATACTAAGATAGAAGCTGCAAGACATTTAGTATATAAGGCTGCTTGGAAGAAAGACAATCACATTCCTTATACAGTTGATGCTGCTAGAGCTAAATTATTTGCTGCAGAAACTGCAATGGAAGTAACAACTAAAGCAGTTCAATTATTTGGTGGTTATGGATACACTAAAGAATATCCAGTTGAAAGAATGATGAGAGATGCTAAGATTACTGAGATCTATGAAGGAACTTCAGAAGTTCAAAGAATGGTTATTTCAGGCAGCATATTAAAGTAATTAGGGAGGTTTAAATAATGAATATAGTAGTTTGTTTAAAACAAGTACCAGATACAACTGTTGTAAAGATAGATCCTAAAACAGGAACTTTAATTAGAGATGGTGTTCCATCAATTATAAACCCAGAAGATAAGCATGCTTTAGAAGCAGCTTTAGCTTTAAGGGAACAAAAAGGCGGCAAAGTTACTGTTGTAAGTATGGGACCTCCACAAGCAAAGGATGCTTTAAGAGAAGCTTTATGTATGGGTGCCGATGATGCTGTATTAATTACAGATAGAGCATTTGGTGGAGCTGATACTTTAGCAACATCAAAGACTATAGCTGCAGCTATCAGAAAATTAGATTACGATGTAATCTTTGGAGGAAGACAAGCTATTGATGGAGATACTGCACAAGTAGGTCCAGAAATTGCAGAACATTTAGGATTACCACAAGTAACATATGTTCAAGATGTTAAAATTGAAGAAGATGGATTATTAGTAAATAGAGCATTAGAAGATGGATATGAAATGATTAAAGTTCAGACTCCAGTTCTTTTAACTGCCATAGCTGAATTAAATAATCCTAGATATATGAATGTAAGAAATATATTTGCAACTAAGGATAAGGAAGTAACTGTATGGACAGCTGCGGATTTAGATATAGATGCATCTGAAATAGGGTTAAAGGGGTCACCAACTAAGGTTAAGAAATCAATGACTAAGGAAGCTAAAGGTGCTGGTGAAGTAATTAAGGAAAGTGCTCCAGAAGCAGTTTCATATGTATTCGGAAAATTAAAAGAAAAGCACTATATCTAGGAAGCGTTAAGGAGGGTATTAAGAATGAATATAGCAGATTATCAAGGTATTTGGGTATTTGCTGAACAAAGAGAAGGCAAATTACAGAAAGTATCTTTAGAATTATTAGGTGAAGGAAAAAGACTTGCTAATGAATTAGGAGTTAAATTAACAGCCCTTTTATTAGGAAGTAATGTTGAAGGTTTAGCTACAACATTAGGAGAACATGGTGCTGATGAAGTATTAGTTGCAGATGCACCAGAATTAGAACATTACACAACTGATGGATATACAAAAGTAATTTGTGATTTAGCAAACGAAAGAAAGCCAGGAATAATATTTATTGGAGCAACTTTCATCGGAAGAGATTTAGGTCCAAGAGTTGCTGCTAGATTAACTACAGGATTAACTGCTGACTGTACTTCATTAGCTGTTGAAGTAGAAAATGGTGCATTACTTGCAACAAGACCTGCTTTTGGTGGAAACTTAATGGCTACTATTGCATGTCCAGATCATAGACCACAAATGGCTACAGTAAGACCTGGAGTATTCTCTAAAGCTACTGAAAAAAATACAAACTTTACAGTAGAAAAAGTAGAAGTAAAATTAGCTGACTCAGATATTAGAACAAAAGTATTAGAAATAATCAAAGCTAATAAAGAAATAGTTGATATTAGTGAAGCTAAAATTATTGTATCAGGTGGACGTGGAGTTGGTTCTAAAGAAAACTTCGCACTATTACAAGAATTAGCTGATACTTTAGGTGGAGTAGTTGCAGGTTCAAGAGCGGCTGTAGAAAAAGGATGGATAGATGCAGGATATCAAGTTGGACAAACTGGTAAAACTGTTAAACCAAGCATTTATGTAGCATGTGGTATTTCAGGAGCTATTCAACACGTTGCTGGTATGCAGGATTCAGATATGATTATTGCCATCAATAAAGATGAATCTGCTCCAATTATGAAAGTTGCAGATTACGGAATAGTTGGTGATTTAAATAAAGTAATTCCAGAAATGATTTCACAATACAAATCAATGGAAGAAAACTAGGAGGGAATATAAATGGAAAAGATTTTTGTTTTAGGTGCTGGAACTATGGGAGCTGGAATAGTTCAAGCTTTTGCTCAAAAGGGATATGAAGTTATCGTTAGAGATATTAAAGATGAATTTGTTGAAAGAGGTTTAGCTGGTATCAACAAGAATTTATCTAAATTAGTTGCTAAAGGAAAAATTGAAGAAACTGAAAAAGAAGCTATTCTTTCTAGAATTTCAGGAACTACAGATATGAAATTAGCTGCTGACTGCGATTTGGTAGTAGAAGCTGCTGTAGAAAACATGGATATTAAAAAGTCTATTTTTGCAGAGTTAGATGGAATTTGTAAAGAAAGCACAATTTTAGCTTCAAATACATCTTCTTTATCAATTACTGAAGTAGCATCAGCTACTAATAGACCGGATAAGGTTATTGGAATGCATTTCTTTAACCCTGCTCCAGTAATGAAACTAGTTGAAGTTATCAGAGGTATGGCAACTTCAGATGAAACATATAATACAGTTAAAGCTTTATCTGAAGCTATTGGCAAAAATCCAGTAGAAGTTGCAGAAGCACCAGGATTTGTAGTTAATAGAATACTTATCCCAATGATTAATGAAGCTACATTTATTCTTCAAGAAGGAATTGCTTCTGTTGAAGATATAGATACAGCTATGAAATATGGTGCAAACCATCCAATGGGACCTTTAGCTTTAGGTGACTTAATTGGCTTAGATGTATGTTTAGCAATTATGGATGTTTTATATAAAGAAACAGGAGATACTAAATATAGAGCTAGCAGCATTTTAAGAAAATACGTTAGAGCTGGCTGGTTAGGAAGAAAGACTGGTAAAGGATTCTACGATTACAGCAAATAATTGATTTAATTATGAATTATGAATGCTGAATGATGAATTTCGGATGGAACTCCTATGGGAGTTCCTTAAAATAAAAATAGAATTCCTCCAAACGGAGGAATTCTTTCGTTTTACATATTAAGAATAGAGCATTAAAACCTAGGAAATATTTAATAATTTCTGTGTTTTGATACTATATTATATCAAAGGTGAATGGGAATTCTTTTGCTTTTTTAGAAATAAAATCTACATCGTAGCCTGTCCTATCTTTATAGAAGAATCCATGTCTTAGTTGGATTTTAACATAACACATATTTTTATCATTTTCGTTATTATGTTTAAAATACCAAGGTTCAAAAACCTTAATAAGTTTTGCCCTGATTTCCTTATTTTCTTCAAGAAGAGGGTGTCCAATATTGTGTGCAACACCGCTGAATCGATAACATTGGTTACATAAAGCAACTTTATCGTTGCCTTCTATTTCAAGTACTTTAAGTGAATTAGCATAAGTAACTACATAAAATGCTCCATTATCATAAAAGGTATCTACAAAACGTACGGAAGGTACATTATCTTCTGATGTTGCTAAGGCAAATTGATAATCTTTGGCGAATAATTCCTCTAAAACTTGTATACTTTTTTCAAATGTATCCATTATAAATTACCTCCAGAAATTTTATATAATAAGAAAACCTTATCAATAAATTATAACATATTTTTCCAACTAAGTTTATTCATTACATAAAAATTGATATAATTAATTAAGAGGTGTTAAAGTATGGCAAGAAGAGATGTATTTATTATAGGTGATAGTATATCTATACACTATGGTCCTTATTTAAAAAAATATATAAGTAATAATTATAATTATGATAGAAAAAGAGGGCTTGAAGTTGCTTTAAAGGATTTAGACAATCCCGTAGGGGCAAATGCTGGTGACAGTAGGATGGTGTTACAGTATTTAAAGGAAGAGCAGGAAAAGGAAACAAAATATGATGTTCTTTTAATAAATTGTGGTGCTCATGATATAAGAGTAGAGAGAAAAAGCAAGAAAATACAGGTGCCTTTAAAAGAATATATGGATAACTTAACAAAGATAATAGAAATTGCTAAAACAATCAGTAATGAGGTTGTTTGGGTTTCATCATGTCCAATTGTAGATAAAATTCATAACGCGAGAAAAGTAGGATTTTTAAGATATGAAAAAAATAATTTTATTTATAATAAAGCAGCTAAAGAAATAATGGCCAAGCAAGGAGTTAAAGTGATTGATCTTTATGGATTTACTAAGATATTAGGACAAGATATTTATTTAGATCATATTCATTTCAAGGAGGGCACAAGAAAGCTACAAGCAGCATTTATAGCAGGATATTTAAATTGCATAAAATAATAATAGGAAGATAAATATGATAAGAAAGTGTCAAATCAATTGAAATGGCACTTTTTTTTATCAAATTAAGTTTATAAAAATTGTTATAATAGCCATAGTTAACAAGAAGGAAAGGCTTAAGGCACCTAAAGTTTCAAAAATATCTGTTTTGGAATTAGTGTTGGTATAATGTATAATAATTATTATTAATAAATATTAATTTTAGGAGAAGAAGATGTTAGTTAAAAAGGTGAGGAAATTATATGATAAAGAGTATGATTTAAATTGTGCAGAATGTATATTAACAGCTGCAATTGAGGAATATGAATTAGATATTCCACAGAAAAGCTTAAAGCTTATGTCTGCCTTTGGTGGAGGAATGGGCATAGGAAGTGTATGTGGTGCCTTAACAGGTGGAGCAGCAGTGTTAGGAATTATTTTTACTGAAAAAAGAGGACATCAAAGTCCACAAGCAAAGATGATTACAGCAGAATTTATCGGTAATTTTAAAGAAAGACTGAAAGTAATTGATTGTGTGCCGTTAAAAGAAAATTATTTTAAAGGTGAAGAAAGATGCATTGTAATTATGGAAACAGCAGCAGAAGAACTAGAAAAAGTAATCTGTAAGTATAGAGATATTTATCCTACTTTTAAATAGATTAACCATTAATAAAATAAGGTTGAGTAATAATAAATAAATTAGCAAATGATAAGACTATTGATTAGTATATAGTACTAAAAGTGAGGTGTTGAAATGGATTATAAAGAAGCATTACAACAGGGGGATTCTGTTGTAATTAAAGGTGTAGAAAATTTTGCAATAAAGCAGATTTTAGAATGTGGGCAATGCTTTAGATGGCAAAAGATAACTGATGAAGACTATATTGTAGTTTCTAATAGAAGAGTCATTGAAATAATTCAAAATGGAGACGAAGTTACTATACATAATACTACTTTAGAAGATTTTAATAATATATGGGTAAACTATTTTGATTTGCACACTGAATATGGACCTTTAAAAAAGGAACTTTCTAATGATGAGTTGCTGAAAAGTGCCATTGAATTTGGATATGGAATAAGATTATTAAACCAAGATCCATTTGAAATGGTAATTAGCTTTATTATATCTGCTAGAAATAGTATACCTTCAATAATGAAAACTATTAAAAAAATCTCTGAGAAGTGGGGCGATAAATTAGAGTATAAGGGAGAAGTATATTATGCTTTTCCGACGCCAGCACAGCTGAAGAGTGCAACACTAGAAGAAATTCAGGAAACTGGCGCATCATTTAGAAGTAAATATATAGTAGATACGATTAATAAGGTGAATATGGCTTTAGAAGCGAAAAATAAAGGCGAATTGACAGATGAAGTAAAATGTTATGATTTAGATTATATCGTATCATTACCAACAGATGAATGCCATGTGGCATTGCAAAAGTTTAAAGGAGTAGGTGCTAAGGTTGCTGACTGTATAATGTTATTCTCGATGGGGAAAAAATCAGCCTTTCCCGTAGATGTATGGATTAAGAGAGCAATGATTCATTTCTATTTAGCACCAGATGTTTCATTAAATAAAATAAGAGTATTTGGTCGAGAGAAGTTTGGCGAGTTATCAGGACTTGCTCAGCAATATCTATTTTATTATGCAAGAGAAAATAATATTAAGGTCGATGAATAAAATAAGTAAAGATATCTAGATTAACCTAGATATCTTTATTTTTTATTAGAAAAATGAATGAAATAAAAAGTAAAATATTGTATAATAAGAATATATTGTTTAAAATTGGGAGGTATTTACATGTTCAAATTTGAAACACAACTCAATAAATTAAAACACGAAGTTTTAACAGAAGTTGTAAAATTAGTTAAAGATAAAAATTTATCAGTAGAATCTATTGAAAAAGTACCATATGAAGTAATCAAAGGAGATACACCAACTTATAGATGCTGTGTATATAAAGAAAGAGCAATAGTATTAGATAGAGCAAAACTTGCTACAGGATACTATCCAAATAGTAATACAGAAGGAGAGCATGTGTATACTGAATTGCCTGATAATAAACAAGTAATTTACGTAATAGAAGCAGCATGTGATAGATGTCCACTAAATAGATTTTCTGTTACAGATTCTTGTAGAAACTGCTTAGCACATAAATGTCAGGAAGCTTGTAACTTTGGAGCTATCAGCATAGTTAATGGTAGAGCTTATATCAACCAAGAAATATGTAAGGAATGTGGAATGTGTCAAAAAGCATGCCCTTATGATGCGATATCAGAGGTTATGAGACCTTGTAAAAGAGCGTGTCCAACAGGAGCACTAGATATTAATCATGAGACTAGAAGAGCATTAATTAAAGAAGAAAAGTGTGTGAATTGTGGAGCATGTATGTCTGCGTGTCCGTTTGGTGCTATTGGTGATAAGAGTTCTATAGTGCATGTTACTGAAGATTTAATCAGTAATCAAAAAGTATATGCAGTAGTTGCTCCTGCAATAACAGGACAATTCGGCAATACAATGACTTATGGAAAGATTAAGAATGCAATTAAGCAACTTGGTTTTGCGGATATGAAAGAAGTTGCTTTAGGAGCAGATGCAGTTACTGCTCATGAAAGTATTGAATTTATCGAAAGAATGGAAAATGGAGATGCCTATATGACAAATTCATGCTGTCCAGGTTTCTTCAGCTTTATTGAAAAAATGTTTCCTACAGAAAAAGATAAAATATCAGGAACAGTATCTCCAATGGTAGCCATCGGTAGATATATCAAGAAGTATGAACCAGATGCAAAGGTTGTATTTATTGGGCCTTGTACTGCTAAAAAAGCTGAAGCTTTAAAGGATGAAATTAAGGATTCAACAGATTATGTTTTAACATTTGAAGAATTATTAGCATTATTTGAAGGATTTGGCGTAGATCCATATGAATGTGAAGAAGAAGAAGTTGATGAAGCATCAATTTATGGAAGAGGATTTGGTGCAAGCGGCGGATTAACTGCTGCAATTCAAAACTATGTAAAAGAAAGTGGTCGTGATGTTGACTTTAAACCAATACATGTAAGCGGGCAAGAATGTAAGAAGACGATGACTATGGCTAAAATAGGACGTCTTCAAGGAAACTTTATTGAAGGTATGATGTGTGATGGTGGATGTATTAATGGAGCAGGTACAGTTGTAAGTTCAGCAAAGGCAAAAGCAACATTTAATAAGATTAATGGTACATCAACAATTAAAACAGTATTAAGCAATAAGGCATTAGATGAATTTAGTGATGTAAAGCTATCACTTCATGATGAAGAATAATAATTTATTGTAATAAGATTCGAGTTATGGGAATAAAATATAGTAAGGTAATTTCCATAATAATAGTGGTGTTTTTCCACAAAAATATGAAAAAGAGTACAAGCTAATAAGGTAAAATAGTTGAAAAGAGTCTCTAGGTTATGAGGCTCTTTTTAAAATAATTCATAAAATGAAATAAACATATGAAATTAAGAGCATTTATGGTATATTTTTTATTAATTAGTTATAATTAACCAAATAACGGAAAAAATAATAAAAGTAATATTTGAAATGTAATAAAAAAGGTTATATTATAAAGATAAAGATATTAGCACTCTATCAAAGTGAGTGCTAACAAAATAGTGAGGAGGTATTTTTATGAACATAAAACCATTAGGAGATAGAGTAGTACTTGAAAAATTAGAAGCAGAAACAACTACAGCAAGCGGAATTTTATTAACAGGAACTGCTAAAGAACAACCACAAGAGGCTAAAGTTGTAGCAGTTGGACCTGGTGCAATAGTTGATGGCAAGAGATTAGAAATGGACGTTAAGGTTAATGATAAAGTATTATATTCTAAGTATGCAGGGACAGACGTAAAAGTAGACGGAAAAGAATATATTATTTTAAAACAAGATGATATTTTAGCTATAGTTGAATAGGAGGGAATTTGAAATGGCAAAAATGATAAGATTTGGTGAAGAAGCTAGAAGAGCTATGCAAAGAGGTGTTGATCAGCTTGCAGATACAGTAAAGGTTACTTTAGGACCTAAAGGAAGAAATGTTGTATTAGATAAAAAATTTGGTGCACCATTAATTACAAACGACGGTGTATCTATTGCAAGAGAAATAGAATTAGAAGATCCATATGAAAATATGGGAGCTCAATTAGTTAAAGAAGTAGCAACTAAGACAAATGATGTTGCTGGTGATGGTACTACTACTGCTACATTATTAGCGCAGGCTATTATTAGAGAAGGGCTAAAAAATGTTACAGCAGGAGCTAACCCAATGCTTCTTAGAAATGGAATAAGAAATGCAGTAGAAGTTGCAGTAGAAGAAATAAAGAAGAATTCTAAACCTATTAATGGTAAGGAAGATATAGCTAGAGTAGCATCAATTTCAGCTAGTGATGAAACAATCGGTAATTTAATTGCTGACGCTATGGAAAGGGTAGGCAATGAAGGGGTTATCACAGTTGAAGAATCTAAATCTATGGGAACTGAATTAGAAGTAGTTGAAGGTATGCAGTTCGATAGAGGATATGTAAGTGCATATATGGCTACAGATACTGAAAAAATGGAAGCAAACTTAGATAATCCATTAATTTTAATAACTGATAAGAAGATTTCTAATATCCAGGAAATACTTCCAGTATTAGAGCAGATAGTTCAAACAGGAAAGAAACTTTTAATTATTGCTGAAGATATTGAAGGTGAAGCAATGGCTACATTAGTAGTTAACAAATTAAGAGGAACTTTCAATTGTGTAGCAGTTAAGGCTCCTGGCTTTGGAGATAGAAGAAAAGAAATGCTTCAGGATATAGCTATCTTAACAGGTGGTCAAGTAATTTCTGAAGAATTAGGCAGAGAATTAAAAGATACAACTTTAGATATGCTTGGTCAAGCTGATAGCGTAAAAGTCACTAAGGAAAATACTACAATAGTAAATGGAAAAGGTGACAAGACAGCTATTAAGGAAAGAGTAGGACAAATTAAAGCTCAAATAGAAGAAACAAGTTCTGATTTTGATAAAGAAAAGCTTCAAGAAAGATTAGCTAAATTAGCAGGTGGAGTTGCTGTAATTAAAGTAGGTGCAGCTACTGAAACTGAATTAAAGGAAAGAAAGCTAAGAATTGAAGATGCATTAGCAGCAACAAAAGCTGCCGTTGAAGAAGGTATTGTATCAGGCGGTGGTACTGCATATGTTAATGCAATTAGTAAAGTTGCAGAGCTCAAATCAAATGTACCAGATACTCAAGTTGGTATAAATATTATAGTAAGATCTCTTGAAGAGCCAATGAGACAAATTGCAGCTAATGCAGGTGTTGAAGGTTCTGTAATTATTGAAAGAGTTAAAAATAGTGAAGTAGGAATTGGTTACGATGCTTTAAATGATGCGTATGTAAATATGCTACAAACAGGTATTGTAGACCCTACTAAGGTTACTAGATCAGCACTTCAAAATGCTGCATCAGTAGCATCAACATTCTTAACTACTGAAGCAGCAGTAGTTGATATTCCTGAAAAAGAAGCACCAGCACCAGCGCCAGGTATGGGTATGGATGGAATGTATTAATATATTTAAACATCAGGCTAAAATGCCTGATGTTTTTTTATGTAAAAAAAGTTAATAAAATGTTAAAAAAATATTGTATTAAAATGTAAATTGAGTTAGAATAAAATGGTATAGATTTACAAAATAGCAAATTAAAAGAAAGTAAGGAGTAGAATTATGGGATTAGCTTTTATATTTATTATAGGACTATGCATAGGAAGCTTTTTAAATGTATGCATCTATAGAATTGCTAATGGTGAGTCTATAGCATTTCCACCCTCGCATTGCATGAAATGCGGAACTGAAATTAAAAAAAGAGATTTGATACCAGTAATCAGCTATGTTTTATTAATGGGGAAGTGCAGGAAGTGTGGAGATAAAATCTCCATTAGGTATCCATTAATAGAATTAGCAAATGGATTGCTATATATACTTGTATATTTATCAGAGGGATTTTCCCTTGGTTTAATAAAAGGCTGTATATTCATTTCATTATTATTAGTTATAGCATTTATTGATTTTGATACTCATGAAGTTTATAGATCTACCATTATTTTTGGAGTAGTAGTCGGTATTATTTTTCTAGTGTTAAATTATACCCTTGAAGGAGTACTACCATGGAATAATATAGTGGGGGCACTAATTGGGTATGGTGTTATTTGGCTAATAGTAATACTTACTAAAGGTATGGGTGAAGGTGATATTGATATAGCTATGGTATGCGGATTGTTTTTAGGACTAAAAGGCATGGTATTAAATTTATTTTTGGCCTTTGTAATAGGCGGAATTGCAGCAACAATATTACTTGTTTTAAGAAAGATGGGAAGAAAGTCAGAAATGGCCTTTGGTCCTTATTTGGCCTTAGGAGGAATAATTACTTTATTATATGGAAGTAGAATTATAGACGTTTATTTAAATGTTTTTCTATAAAAGTATAAGTAATACTTGAGAATGGGAGGAGCTAAATGGCTATTGCGGAAAAGAGAAGATTAGGTGACATACTTGTTAATGCAGGGAAGATAACTTCATATGAACTTCAAGAGGCATTAAGGTCCCAAAAGATTTTAGGAAAAAAATTAGGTGAGATATTAGTAGAAAGCAAAATAATATCTGAATTAGATATTATTGAAGCTGTTGAGGAACAGACTGGAATACTTAGTATAGATTTAAATGAAGTAGATTTTGATACTAAGGTTATGAAGCTTGTATCACAGAATTTATGTAATAAATACACTTTGATTCCATTTGGTTTTAATGACCATAAAATAAAAGTTGCTATGTCAGATCCTTTAAATATATTTGCGGTGGATGATATTAACATTTCTACAGGATTTGAAGTAGAGGTATATATTGCTTCAAAGAGCAATATACAAAAATTTATTGATATTTATTACAGTAGCGAAGAAGTTAATAAAGCAGCAGAAGCATTAAGCAGGGAGACTTTAGAATCTAAGGCAGTAGAAACTGATGTGGAGGATATTGATGATGTAAAAAATGCTCCTGTAGTAAAAATGATAGATTATATGTTCAGAAATTCTATTGAAATGAGAGCTTCTGATATTCATATAGAACCTTTTGAAAAGGAAATAAGAATTAGATATAGAATTGATGGTGAGTTAAAGACAGTAAACAGACTGGGAATTGAAAGCTTAGCTCCTTTAGCAGCCAGAATTAAAATATTAGCTGGCCTAAATATTGCAGAAAAAAGAATTCCCCAGGATGGAAGAATCATTACTAAGGTAGGAAATAATGAAGTTGACCTAAGAGTATCTATATTACCAGTAGTCAACGGAGAAAAAATAGTTATTAGAATACTAAATAGAAATAGTTATAAAGTAGGCAAGGAAGTCTTAGGCATGAGCGAGGAAAACTTAGCTAAACTTAAGGATATTATATCTAACCCTCATGGAATTGTGCTGGTAACAGGGCCAACAGGAAGTGGTAAATCTACTACTTTATATACTATTTTAAGTGAATTAAATTCAGATAATGTAAATATTGTTACTGTTGAAGATCCAGTGGAATATACCTTAAATGGTATAAATCAAGTAAATGTTAATAATAAGGCAGGCATGACCTTTGCTAGCGGTCTTAGAAGTATCTTAAGACAGGACCCTGATGTAATTATGATTGGGGAAATAAGAGATAATGAAACAGCAGAAATTGCAGTAAGATCAGCAATAACTGGGCATTTAGTAATGAGTACACTGCATACTAATGATGCGGCATCATCAATAACCAGACTTGTAGATATGGGTGTTGAACCATATTTAGTATCTACTTCTGTGGTAGGGGTAATAGCTCAAAGATTAGTTAAAAAGATTTGTCCTAATTGCAAAGAAGCTTATGAAGCATCTAGTTACGAAAAGAAAATGCTGTTAGGAGATGAAAATGCTGAGCTTACATTATATAAAGGTGTAGGCTGCGGGCACTGTAATAATACAGGCTATATGGGACGTATAGGTGTTTATGAAATCATGGAGATTACAAGAGAGCATAGAGATGCAATAAATGAAACAAATAATCCAAGCGTAATAAAAGATATTTCCCTGAAAAATGGAATGACTACCTTAGGAGAAGAGGGTAAAAAGCTTGTACTTCAAGGAATAACTACAATGAGGGAGTTATCTACTATTACATTATTAAAAGATATTTAGGAGGTGATTATAGATATGGCAAAGTTTAAGTATAGGGCCATGGGCAGTGAAGGTAATAAGATTACAGGTGATTATGAGGCTGCCTCTAAAGATGAGGTCATAGCTATGATTACATCTAATGGTTATTATCCTTTAATGGTACAGCAGCTTGAGGAGAGCACTAAAATTGAATTCAATTTATTTTCCAAAGTAAAAACAAAGGATATTGCTATTTTTTGTAGACAGTTATATACCATGCTCGATGCAGGGGTATCAATTAATAAAGCATTAAGTATAATGTCAGGGCATATTGAAAATAAACTGTTAAAGGAAGCTGTTAAGGAAATTGAAGAAAGAGTTAAAAAAGGTGAAATGCTTTCTGAAGCAATGAAAAGACATCAGGAGATATTTCCTAAGCTTTTAATAGCTATGGTTCAATCAGGAGAAATGAGTGGTAATTTAGATACTATGATGCTAAGGATGTCTAATCATTATGAAAAAGAAAATAAAATAAACAATAAGATTAAATCAGCAATGATTTATCCTGCGGTTTTATCCTTAGTAGCTCTTGCAGCAATAATGTTTATTATGCTTTATGTTATGCCTACATTTATTGAAATGTTTGAAAGTGAAGGTATTGATTTACCAGTAACCACAAAAATTTTATTAGGAATGAGTGGTTTTTTATCTAATAACATATTAATTATTCTTTTAGCATGTACAGCTATGGTAATAGCTTTTACATTTTATAAAAAGACAGAGCATGGAATATATACACTCAGCAGTTTAAAGCTTAAGCTTCCTATTATAGGGCAATTAAATAAAAAAATAATTGTTTCTAGATTTACTAGAACTTTATCAACGCTTACGGCTAGTGGAGTTTCTTTAATACAAGCAATTCCTGTAGTAGGAGAGGTTTTAGGAAATAAGATTGCAGAGGATGCCTTACTAAAGATAAAGGAAGAAGTAGTAAAAGGAAGCGGATTAAGTGGGCCAATTAGAGAATGCGGCATTTTTCCAGAAATGCTTTCATCTATGGTTACTATAGGTGAAGAAACAGGTCAGCTTGATGATATTTTGAATAAAACAGCAGATTTTTATGATGAAGAAGTTGAACAAGCTATTGTTACCACAACAAGTCTTTTAGAACCAATCTTAATTGTGGTAATGGGGATAGTAATTGGATTTATCGTAATTTCTGTAATGCTACCAATGTTTGATATGTATTCAGCGATGTAAAGTTTCACTTTATTAGATAATTATTGATGTAAATAAGCATTAGTAGTTATCTAAAAAGATGAAGTTTTAACATAAAATACTTTAATTTATGAGGGGGAATTAACCATGTTAAAAAATTTAAAGAAAAAGAAAAAGGGATTTACACTAATTGAATTAATTATTGTAATTGCTATTATTGCAATCTTAGCTGCTGTAGCATTACCAAAGTTTGGTGAAGTTAGACAAAATGCAAATATTAAAACAGATATTGCAAATGCAAAAACTATAGCAGGTGCAGCAACAACATTATATACTGAGGAAAAATTAACAGCAGGAACATATACAGTTGGCTCAAATGACACATTAGATGATTATTTACAATCTGAACCAAAAGGTAAGACTGGAAATTATAAAGGAAAACCATTTGTTGTAACTATTGGGGCTGATGGAGCTGTTAAAGTATATTTAAAGGGTCAT
>CAKVNP010000005.1 GCA_934777095.1 uncultured Clostridium sp.
TTCAATAACATTTATAGCTTCATCTATATTTTCTTCATATGCTATTTCTACATCTACGATAAATCTAATATCACCTCTTGAGTGATTCGTTACTATTGTAATATGTCCATTAGGAATTAAATGTACATCTCCGGAAAAATCTCTTATTATAGTAGTCCGTATTCCTATGCTTTCAACTATTCCTTCAAATCTGTCTATAGTAACATGATCGCCTACACCAAACTGATCTTCAAATAAAATGAAAAAGCCATTGATTATATCTTTTACTAGGCTCTGTACACCAAGACCTATTGCCACTCCACCAATTCCTGCAAGAGCAACTGAGAGACCATTGAATATTCCGCTAAGCATCATTGCTATTCCTATAAAATATACGGCATATTTTAATGCACTCTTTAATACTTCACCCAAGGTAACTGCCTTTTGTTCATTTAATGAAAAACTCAACTTGCTTTTACCTTGATGCTCAACGAATCTCTGTATTAATTTATTTCCTGTTTTTATTACAATATACATTATTAACGCAATAATTATTATCTTCAATCCTTTTCCTACTACTACATTAATAATATCTTCATCAAAAACAAATTTTAGTTTTCCTGCTTCATCTTTAAGTATTTTAACCATCATAATATTACTGATCATCAAACATACCCTCTATTTAATTAAACTATATCCATTTTCATCTTTTTTATATGCATTTTTAAATTCAAAAAGATTTTCTTCTATGATTCTTTTTACTGCTTCTTCCTCTTCTACTCTTACACATAATCCACAGCTTTGGGTAATTGAAGTAGGTGTCGGCATCATTCTAAATTTCAAGCCTGCTGCTAATGATTTTTTTTCACCATTCATGGCATCCATAGTATTTTTAAATACAAATATATAATATGTCATTTTTTTCTCCCTTCATTACTACATTATAGTTTCTATTATACTTATTTTTTTTACTAGTATAAAGGATAAAATATATATGAACTAATAGTGAGAAAGTAGCAGAGCATGGAATATTCAACTCTTACTTCTTACCTAATAAAGTGCTATTATATATATTGAAATAATTATGTAAATCATAAGGAGTACATTATGAATGTTTATTTAGATAATGCAAGTACCTCTTTTCCTAAACCAAAAGCGGTATCTGATTCAATATATAACTTTTTAACTAATATAGGCGGAAATCCTGGACGTTCTAATCATTCAAATGCTTTAGAGTCTAATCGAGCAGTATATGATACTAGAGAGCTTATTGCCTCTTTTTTTAACTTTCCACAATTAGAAAATGTAATTTTTACTAACAATATAACATCTTCATTAAATATCCTGCTTAATGGGATTTTAAAAAAAGGAGATCATGTAATTACCTCCTCTATTGAACATAATTCTGTTATCAGGCCCTTATGGAACCTTAAAGAAAACAATATAATTGATTTATCCATTTTACAATGCGATAGCTCTGGAATAATTGATGTTAACAAATTCAAAGACCTTATAAAAGAAAATACTAAGCTTGTAGTATTTACTCATGCTTCTAATGTTCTTGGAACAATCCAGCCAATAAAAAAAATTGGTAATATATGTAAAAAGAATAGTATACATTTTATCCTTGATTCAGCGCAAAGTGCAGGGGTATTACCAGTAGACTTTAATGATTTTAACTTAAGTGCTTTAGCATTTACTGGACATAAGAGCCTTTTGGGTCCTCAGGGAATTGGTGGATTTATTATTAATGATGAATTAAACTCACTATGTTCACCTTTAATATTAGGTGGAACTGGCAGCCTTTCTCATTCATTAACTCAACCTGATTTTCTTCCTGATAAATTTGAATCAGGTACATTAAATATTCCTGGAATAATAGGATTGCATGAAGGAATTAAATTTATCCAAAATGAAGGCTTAAGCACTATATATGAACATAATAGTTTTTTAAGACAATACCTAATTAACGAATTATTAAATATACCAAACTATAATCTATATGGTGAGTTATCACCTGGTAAAGGTACATCTTGTTTATCTTTTTCACATAAAAAAATAGATGTAAGTGAGCTTTCATATATCTTAGATACTGACTTCGGAATCAAGAATAGAAGCGGCCTTCATTGCTCTCCATTAGCTCATGAAACAATTGGCACTTATCCTGATGGAACAGTAAGGTTTAGTATAGGATATTTTAATACCCTAGATGAAATAAAATATGCAATTGATTCTTTAAATAAAATAAATTCTCTATATTAATTTTTTACTATTAATCACCTCTTATTTTCTAGCTAGTTGAATATTAATAATATATTTTGTCTAGAATGGAAAATGGGAGGTGATTTCTTGTCTTACTCTACAATTATTGATGCGTTTTCTCCTACTTCAGTATTGGAAATCAGAAATGCATTATTAGATAATTTAATTCCCGTGTTAAATAATAATGGTACTATAATTTTTATATGTATAGGATCCGATAGAACTACTGGTGATTGTCTTGGTCCGCTGGTAGGATATAAATTATCTAATTATCATATTAATAACATATTTATTTATGGTTCTTTAGAAAATCCTATTCATTCAGCAAATATTGAAGATATATTATCCAAAATATATTTTAGTTTTTCTAATCCCTATGTAGTTGCTATTGATTCAGCTTTAGGCTCTGTACAAAATATAGGTAAAATTATTATTGAGGATAATCCAATTACTCCAGGAGCTGCACTTAATAAAACACTGCCACCTGTAGGTAATATCTGCATTAAAGGCGTAGTCAACATTTCAAGCTCCATGGAATATATGATTCTCCAAAATACTAGACTATATACTGTAATGACTTTAGCTGATACAATTTCTCAAGGAATTACTAAATTTATAGAAAGTATAAATAATAATGTTTCACGTGAAACATAATAAAAGAGCTGTATCATTTCTTTGATACAACTCTTTTTAACTATTCTTCTATTTCACTTACTTCTTGATTTATTGCTTCATTTAGTACATGTTGCTCTTCTTCAGATAAATCGTATCTTGAAATACCTTTATCTACTGGTTTAGCATATGTAGTACTATCATGTCTGCTATATATTCCTGTTAATATTACTCCATCATTATATGAATCTAAAATTGCAATTGAAAAACTTAAATCGCTTCCTACATCTGCAAATGCTTTATATCTCATGATAGCAACCTTATTTACACATTTATTTATTTTTCCTTCATATTGCTGGCATAATTCTAAAGCTTCTTTAGAATTATTAGCAGATTCTTCAATACGATCTAAATTAGAAACTATTAATTCTTCTAAACTCTTATTAGTAACGCCCCTCATCATCTTATGATATCTCTTTTGCATTTTATTAACTGAAATAGTTAATATAAGTGTTGCAATTAATAATAAAAAAGTTAGTGCTGCTAATCCAATTGTAATATATAAAGAATAATCTTTAATTAAGCTAAATATTTTGTCCATTTTTAACTCCTTATCATTCCAAATGTTTCACGTGAAACATTATATCTTTATAATATCAAGTATTCTTTGTAAATCATCTTCAGAGTAATATTCTATCTCTATTTTACCTTTATTATTTTTATTAGTAATGTTTACTTTAGTTCCAAAATAATTTTGCAGTTTATTTGTTACATCCTTATAGTATGGACTTAAATCTTCACATTGCTTTTTCTTTTTGTTATCATCTTTTGATTTCTTAAGATTTCTAACAACTGACTCTAATTCTCTTACAGAAATTTTATCATCTATAACCTTTTGGGCAATTTCATATTGTAACTTTTCATCCTCAATACCTAGTAATACTCTTCCATGCCCTTCTGAAATTACACCTTCAATTAAATACTGCTGAACATCTTCACTTAAGTTTAATAATCTCATAGTATTAGTGATTGCTGTACGAGATTTTCCTAGTCTTTTACTTAATTCATCCTGAGTTAATTCAAACTCATTTAATAATCTTTTATACGCATTAGCTTCTTCTATTGAATTTAAATCTTGTCTTTGTATATTTTCAATTAAGGATATTTCCATCACTTGTTTTTCAGTTAAATCCATAACTATTGCAGGTACTTCTTTTAAACCTGATAACTTAGCTGCTCTCCATCTTCTTTCTCCAGCAACTATGGTATAATTTTTTTTATCTTTCTTTAAGATAATTGGTTGAATAATACCATTATGTTTTATAGATTCTGATAATTCCATTATTTTTTCATCATCAAATCTTTTTCTAGGCTGATTTTCATTACTCTTAATTAAATTAATATCAATTAAGTCAACGCCTTTATTTTCAATAGTTTCTTCATTCACTTTTGTTTCTTCTGGAATCAGCGCATTAAGGCCTTTACCTAAACCAAACTTTTTACTCATATCGTCACCTTTTTATTGCCTCTCTAAAAATTCTTTTGTCAAAGCTTTGTATGCATCAGCACCTTTACATCTTTCATCATATAGCATTATTGGTAGTCCAAAACTTGGTGCTTCTGCTAATCTAATATTTCTAGTTATAGTAGTCTTATACACTTTATCATTGAAGAAATTCTTAACTTCATCATATACTTCATTACTTAAATTAGTTCTATAATCATACATAGTCATTAATACGCCTTCAATTTCTAATGAAGGATTTAATGATTTTTTAATTAATGAAATAGTGTTCATTAATTGTCCAACACCTTCTAATGCATAGAATTCGCATTGAATTGGTATAAGAACTGAATTTACTGCAGTTAATGCATTGATTGTTAAAAATCCTAATGATGGTGGACAATCAATAAAAATAAAATCATACTCATCTTCGATACTATTTATTTGGTTTAATAAAATAGTTTCGCGATCAGTCTTATTTATTATTTCAACTTCTGCCCCAGCTAATTCCATAGTTGAAGGTGCAACATACAGATTTTGAACCAATTCACTTTTTAATATTACATCTTTTATTGAAACATCCGACGTTAAAACATCATACATAGATAACTCTAAGTTCTTTTTATCAAGACCTAGCCCACTAGTTGTATTCCCTTGGGGGTCAATATCTATTGTTAAAACCTTATATCCTTCCATAGCTAAATATGCGCATAGATTTATATTAGTTGTTGTTTTACCTACTCCGCCTTTTTGATTAAATATACATATCTTTTTCTTCATATTAAGTCCTAAAATTTAGGACTTCACCCCCTCTCATATTTATATTATATATATTTTTCTTTTATATTAAAAGTGCACCATAGTAAAATTTTATGTGAATTCTTGATTTATTTACTATTTTATATATCGTATTGCAATTACAAAAATAAATGTTTCACGTGAAACATTTTTTAATTACAAAAAAAGAGATGCAATCTGCATCTCTAAAAAACTATTTATTGATTTTTGGGGATAGAAACTGTAATTTCTATGCACTCTTCTTTTTCTTGAAGTTTATAATCTGCTGGAATATTAAATTTGCTTAATACTTGTTTAATTGTATTAACATATAGCTTACCAGGTAAAACGCTTTTACCTTTTCTCTTTTTCATTTGTTCACCAGCTAATTTAAGTAATTCAGCATTGATTAATTCTTCTGTCTTCTTTACATTAAGTGAATTTTTTACTACTTTATCTACTACCTTTACTTGTAGTTCTTCTGTAGGCAGACTTAATAAAGCTCTTGCATGTCTTTCAGTTAAATTATTTTCAAGACATTTAAGTCTTACATTTGAACTTAATTTTAGTAATCTCATTTTATTAGCTATAGTAGATTGTTTTTTACCCATTCTTTGAGCTAATTGATCTTGTGTAAAATTATGATCATTAATTAAATTAAAATATGCTTCTGCCTCTTCTATAAAGTTTAAGTCTTCTCTTTGTAAGTTTTCTAAAAGTGCAATTTCTGCTGATTGGGTATCTGTTATTTCAATAATGCTACATGGTACAACATCTAAGCTAGCCATTCTTGCTGCTCTCCATCTACGTTCACCAGCAACTAATTCATACTTTTCACCCATTTTTCTAACAGTAATAGGTTGAATTATACCATGTTCTTTAATAGATTGTGATAATTCTGCTAAAGCATCTTCATTAAAAAACTTTCTTGGTTGATAAGCATTTGGAAATATATTATCTATTCTTATGTTTACTATTTCTTTATTCCTGTTCATCTGACCATCCCTCATTATCTATTTCCATTAAATGGAATTTATCATATATTACTTACCCTTACTTTAAAGGATTTTTGTTTACAGTTCCTGCTTTTCTAGGGTATATTTTATTGCACGCTTTAACTTTTAGTACTTCTACAATATTGTGTCTTAAGTCTGTACCTTCTATAGATACCTCTATTATATTTTTAAGTTCCCCGCCTAATATTTTAATTGCATTAGAGCCATTTTTAAGCTCTTCTTCAATAGCTGGCCCCTTTAATGCTACAAAATGCCCATTCTTTTTAACATAAGGCATGCAAAACTCAGCTAATACCGCCATATTAGCTACAGCTCTTGATGTTGCTACATCAAACTTTTCTCTTAATTCTGGCTTTCTTGCTCCATCTTCTGCTCTTGAATGAATTGTTGTTACATTTGTTAAGCCTAACTCTCTTACTACTATATTTAAAAAGTTTATTCTTTTATTTAGTGAATCTAAAAGAGTTATTTTAGCTGTTGGATGTAGGATAGCTATAGGGATTCCTGGGAATCCTGCTCCTGTTCCTACATCTATAATAGTATCTGCCTTAACTATTGCTTCTGACTTAAAAGCTTTCATACAGTCAATAAAATGTTTTTTTATAAATTCATTATCGTCCGTAATGGCTGTTAAGTTTATCTTTTCATTCCATTCCTGTACTAATCTCATATATTTTATAAATTGATTGTATTGAAGTTCTGTCAATTCTATGCCAACATCTTTAGCTGCAGCACTCATTTCCTCAAAAAATTGCATTTTAGTCCTCCTTGTTTTTTCTGTCATATTGATGTTCTAAATATATTAATAATACAGATATATCAGCTGGTGAAACTCCTGAAATTCTTGAAGCCTGCCCTAAGCTAAGAGGTCTAATATTATCAAGCTTTTGAATTGCTTCTATTCTCAATCCTTTTACTTGCTTATAATCTATATCTTCCGGCATCATTTTCTTTTCAAACTTTTTAAATTGATTTACTTGTATCATTTGAGCATCAATATATCCTTCATATTTAGAAATTATATTCATTTGTTCCCCAATATCGTCCTTAAGGTCTGGACGTTCAGGATCTAAAGGTGCTAATGCAAAGTAATCAACTTCTGGTCTCTTAATAAGTTCATATAAACTTATTGGCTTTTTAAGTTCTGCTGTACCTAAACTTAATAAGAAGTCATTTACTTCTTTCTTATTAGTTATTTGTAAAGATTTTAATCTTTCTAATTCCTTTTCTACATTAGATTTTCTTTCTAGGAATCTTTCGTATCTATCATCTTTTACTAAGCCAACTCTTCTACCTATTTCAGTTAATCTAAAATCAGCATTATCTTGTCTTAATAAAAGTCTATATTCTGCTCTTGAAGTCATCATTCTATAAGGCTCATTTGTCCCCTTAGTAACTAAATCATCAATTAACACTCCAGTATATCCATCTGATCTAGTTAATATCATTGGCTCTTCACCTTTTATTTTTAATGCTGCATTAATACCAGCTACTATACCTTGAGCAGCGGCTTCTTCATAACCTGAGCTTCCATTTAATTGTCCTGCTCCGTAAAGGCCATCTATTTCCTTAAATTCTAATGTTGCTTTAAGCTGAGTTGGATCTATTGAATCATATTCTATTGCATAAGCCGTTCTCATTATTTCAACATTTTCTAAACCATCTAAAGTTCTGTACATTTGTACTTGTACTTCTTCAGGAAGTGAAGATGACATTCCACCAACATACATTTCATATGTGTCTTCGCCTTCTGGTTCAACAAATATTTGGTGTCTATTCTTATCTGGGAACTTCATTATTTTATCTTCTATTGATGGGCAATATCTTGGCCCAACACCTTCAATTGAACCGTTATACATCGGTGATCTTCCAATGTTATCAGCAATTATTTTATGTGTTTCTTCATTAGTGTATGTTAACCAGCATGATACCTGTTCTCTATCAATATTATCATTCATAAATGAGAATGGTACTATCTTTGCATCGCCTGGCTGTTCTATCATCTTTGAGAAATCAACTGATCTCTTATTAATTCTAGCTGGCGTACCAGTTTTGAAACGTCTTGTTTTTATTCCTAAATCAATTAAACTTTGAGTAAGTTCATTTGCTGGAGCTAAACCATTTGGCCCACTATTATAAGTAGTTTCTCCAATAATTACTTTAGCTCTTAAGTAAGTTCCTGTAGTTAATACTACTGCCTTACAGCTAAATACTCCGCCATTTCTAGTTACTACACCAGTAACTTTTCCATCTTCAACAACAAGTTCTGTTACTTCAAGCTGTCTTACATAAAGATTTTCTTCTTGTTCTAATACATGCTTCATTCTTTCTTGATATTTCTTTCTATCAGCCTGAGCTCTTAAAGAATGGACAGCTGGTCCTTTTGATGTATTTAACATTCTTGATTGAATAAATGTGCTATCTATATTTAGTCCCATTTCACCGCCTAAAGCATCTATTTCTCTTACAAGATGTCCTTTGGCTGTTCCTCCTATATTAGGATTACAAGGCATTAGCCCAATTGAGTCTAAATTAATAGTACACACTAAAGTTTTTAATCCCATTCTTGCAGATGCAAGACCAGCTTCACAACCAGCATGGCCTGCACCAACAACAATTACGTCATATTCGCCTGCATTATATCTCATTTTCATTTCTCCTATTTTCCAACACAAAAATCACCAAAGATTTTATCTACTAAATCCTCTTCTAATTCATTTCCTGTTATTTCATTTAATGCTCTTAATGCTGCCATTACATAAATAGACACTAAATCTAAATATTCATTCTTATTTACTCTATCTAGTGCCTCTTTTGCACCTTCTAAAGCTCTTATAAGGGCCTGTTTATGTCTTGAATTTGTTATTATTAGGCTTTCTGCATCAATTGCTCCACTAAAGAATAGATTTTTTATGTTTTCTTTAAGCTGATCTAATCCTAATTCCTCTTTAGCAGATATTCTAATAACATTTTGGAAATCTTTAATATATTTTTCATCTAATTTTTGTGCTAAATCTATTTTATTTAATATAAGTATTGTTTTCTTATCTTTAACCTGTTCAATTATTTCTCTATCTTCATCACTTATTTCTCTTGATGTATCTAATACTAATAATACTAGGTCCGCCTGTTCAAGCTTTTGTATTGATCTTTCAACACCTATTTTTTCAACGATGTCTTCAGTTTCCCTGATTCCAGCTGTATCTATTATTTTCACTGGAATTCCATCTAAATTTATGTACTCTTCTATTACATCTCTAGTAGTTCCTGCAATATCAGTTACTATAGCTCTTTTTTCCTTAAGCAGAGCATTTAATAAAGATGATTTTCCTACATTAGGTTTACCAACTATAGCTAAGCTTAAGCCATCTCTAATAAGCTTACCTTCATCTGCACTCTTTAATAGTACTTGCATTTCGCCTATAGCAGTTCCTAAGCTTTCTGCAACTTTTAATGGTATACTTGGATCGATTTCTTCATCATCTTCCGTAAAATCGACAGCAAATTCAACAAGCGCCATTACATTAAGCATATATTCTCTTAATCTGTTAATTTCTCTTGATAAATATCCTGAACTCTGCATAACTGCTGATTTCATAGATAAATCCGTTTTAGCCTTTATTATGTCCATTACAGCTTCTGCCTGTGATAAATCAATTCTTCCATTTAAAAAGGCCCTTTTAGTAAATTCACCTGGTTCTGCTATCCTTGCACCAGCCTTAATTACAGCTTCTAAAACCTTATTAGTAGATACTACTCCACCATGGCAGTTTATTTCCACTACATCTTCTGCTGTAAAGCTTCTTGGCCCCTTCATAAAGCTGATTATTACTTCATCAATTAAGTCTTCTCCGTCATATATAAATCCATATTTCATAGTATAAGACTTCATTTCTTTTATATTAAAATCATTTTTAACTCTAAATACCTTAGACACAACATCTAAAGCTTCACTACCGGATACTCTTATTATTGCTATTCCACCTTCGCCCATGGCAGTAGCAATAGCACAAATTGTATCAAAATCACGCATATCTATTTCCTCCTAGAATATACTTAATAAATATTATACCCTAATTTCGCTAATATTCATTTTACAAGACTATTATATATAAGTCAAAAAACAAAAAAATATAAATAAGTATAATTATCTCGTTATTAAATAATTATTACCTTTAATACAAAATCTTAAAATAAATTTACCAAATAATAATAATAAAAAATATGTAAAAAGAGATGTCAAAACTGACATCTCCTTACTATTTCTTCATACTTATAACAATTCTTCTATAAGGTTCTTCACCTTCACTATAAGTACTAATTTCACTATAATCTTGTAATGCAGAATGTATTATTCTTCTCTCATACGGATTCATCGGCTCTAACTTATAAGGTCTTCCTGTCTTCTTAACTTTATAAGCAGTCTTTTCAGCTACTTTAATTAAAGTTTCTTCTCTCTTTTTCCTATAATTCTCCGTATCTAATGTTACTCTCTTATATGCTTCTGAATGATCTTTGTTCACTACTAGCGATACTAAGTATTGTAATGAATCTAAGGTTTCCCCCCTATATCCTATTACTAATCCCATCTTATCTCCTGAAATGTTAATAAATATATTATCATTTTCTTCTGTAGCTTCCAGCTTAGCTTCAACACCCATAGAAGATAATACTTCTTCTAAAAATGTTTTTGCTTCTTCAACAGCATTTCTCTTAACGCTTACTCTAATTTTAGCAGGTTTAACGCCAATTAAATTTAAAAAACCTTTGTTTCCCTCATCAATTATTTCAACATCAACTCTATCTTTAGTTAGTTTTAATTCGTTTAAGGCATTCTCTAAAGCTTCATCAATTGTTTTCCCTGTCATTTCAATTGTTTTCATACTCTATTCACCACCCGAAAGATTGCTTATTTTTTCTTTTTCTTTTTAGCTTTTGATGATGTAACTGCGCTTTTAACAGCTTCTTCCTCAGCTTTTTTAGCAGCAAGTTTTTTCTTAGCTGGTAAATAATTTATAAAATATGTTTGACCTAATTGAATCATTCCGCCAATAATCCAGTAAATAACTAGCATTGGTTGGAATTGAAGTGACATGAATCCCATCATTCCTGCCATAACTATATTCATAGTTCCCATGTTCATTGGATTATCTTCGCTTGCAGCACTTGCTGTTGACTTAGTTAATAATAATGATGGAATATAAGTACTTAATGCAGCTAAGATAGCTAATATTATTGAAGTCATACTCCACATAGTTGTTGGTCTATTAAATACATCCTTAATAAATAAGAATGACCAATCTGCTCCTGGAGTTGGTGTTATTCTTTGGAACACATAATATAAAGCAAATAATATTGGCAATGGTAATAATGTCGGTAAACATCCACCAAACATGCTAACATTATTTTCTTTCATTAATTTTGAAGTTTCAAGCTGAAGTTTTTGAGGATCATTAGCATACTTTGCTTGTAATTTCTTCATTTCAGGTTGAATTTCTTGTAATTTTGCATTAGATCTTGTCGCTTTAATATTTAAAGGTAATATTAATAATCTGATAATTAAAGTAAAAATAAATATTGCTAATACATAAGAAAGACCTTCTTTATTTTCAGGCACCCCTAAATCAATTATGAATTGGTGTAGCCAATGAAATATCTGGGCCATTCCACTAACTATTGCATTCCACATTGGTTAAAAACCTCCTTATTTTACAGGGTCGTATCCTCCGTTTTTATTGAAAGGATTACATCTTAAAATTCTCTTTATACTTAAAAAAACTCCTTTTGTGACACCATATTTTTCTATGGCCTCCATTGCATATTCTGAACAGGTTGGCACGAATATACAACGGGCTGGTCTCATTGGAGAATAATATTTTCTATAAAAATTTATTAATGATAAAATTATTTTTTTCATTATAAATTTATTCCCGCCTTTTTAAATAGGTTTTTCATAGCTCCTTCAACTTCGCTATATTTTTTATCCTTAATAGACGTTCTCGCTACAAAAATAAAATCATATCCTGACTTAAGATCAGAACAGTTTAATCTGTAAGCTTCATTTATCAATCTTTTGCTTCTACTTCTAACTACGCTATTTCCTACTTTTTTACTTACAGAAATTCCTACTTTATTATAAGGAAGATTTTCTTTATCCCTATTTTTCTTATTAGGGAACACATAAAGTACCAATAGATTGTTCGCATAAGATTTTCCTTTTCTATAAACAAGTCTAAATTCTGCATTTTTTCTTACTTTATAAATCATAAGTGTTAATATACTCTCCTTAACTACTTACGTATGCAGAAAAAGGCCACATGTGCGGCCCTTATGCTGTAAGTTTCTTTCTACCTTTTTGTCTTCTTCTCTTAAGAACGTTTCTACCAGCTGCAGAACTCATTCTTTTTCTGAAACCATGTTCTTTTTTTCTTTGTCTCTTTTTTGGTTGGTATGTCATGAACATTAACAAAGCACCCCCTTTAAGCGAAATTTTTATAGTAAAAACTATATCTACCTAAATTAAAATTTACCTTATTATTATATATATTTAACTTTTCTATGTCAATATGAATTAAATTCCGTAAACCTGTTGATAAATTTATGCACATTGTCAAAAATTGTGGATAATTTATTGAAAATAACTTAACTTATATGATATTATTAAATCAAGTGTGAATAAGTTTGTGTATAACTTTACTTATCCACAAGTGTGGATAAGATTGTGTATAACTTGTTCAAATTTTCTTAATAACTTATTCTTGTAATATATATTATTATCTATTTTACAGGGTTTATGCAATATAAATACTGTTTAAATTTACATCTACCATATCTGTGGATAAATATATTATAATAAAGTTATCTACATAATTGTTAACATGTGAATAAAAGTTATCAACCGAACAGGCTATCTGTCCACGTTGTTGATAACTCTGTTACTAATCTGTGATTTACGTGTGTATAAATTTTTTTAAATTTATTTTTTGGAGGATAGACTAAATGGAAACTGATTTAAAAAGATTATGGGAAAATACATTAAATATAATAAAGGGTGAAATGACTGAGGTTAGCTTTAACACTTGGATTAAAAGCTGTGAGCCAATATCTATATCATCAGACACTATTAAAATCAGTGTTCCTAATTCCTTCACTCAGGATATATTAGAAAAAAGATATAAAGATTTAGTTATTAACTCCATTGAAGCTGCAGGATCTAAATTATATAATGTAGAATTTTTCATAGCCTCAGAACTTCAAGAAGACGAAACAGTTGAAGTTGAGGAAAAGAAGGCATCCGACAAAGATTCCATGGCAATTACTGTTAACGATGAAATGTCTAGCACATTAAATCCAAAATATACTTTTGATTCATTTGTTATCGGTAACAGCAATAGATTTGCCCATGCAGCATCATTAGCAGTTGCGGAATCTCCAGCTAAGGCCTATAATCCTTTATTCATTTATGGAGGAGTTGGACTTGGAAAAACTCACTTAATGCATGCCATCGGACATTATATTCTTCAAGGAAATCCTAACGCTAAAGTCGTTTACGTTTCTTCTGAAAAATTTACTAATGAACTGATCAATGCAATTAAGGACGATAAAAACGAGGAGTTTAGAACTAAATATAGAAGCGTAGATATTCTTTTAATAGACGATATTCAATTTATTGCTGGTAAGGAAAGAACTCAAGAAGAATTTTTCCATACCTTTAATACGCTACATGATGCAAATAAACAAATTATCCTATCTTCTGATAGACCACCAAAGGAAATTCCTACTTTAGAAGATAGATTACGTTCTAGATTTGAATGGGGACTTATTGCAGACATACAAGCGCCAGACTTCGAAACTAGAATGGCAATATTAAAGAAAAAAGCTGATGTAGAAAAATTGAATGTTCCTAATGAAGTTATGGTTTATATAGCTACTAAAATTAAATCTAATATTAGAGAGCTTGAAGGAGCATTAATAAGGATCGTTGCATATTCTTCACTTACAAATCGTGAAATTACGGTAGATTTAGCTAGTGAAGCATTAAAGGATATTATCTCAAATAAGCAGAATAAGAATATAACTATAGACTTGATTCAGGATGTAATAGCCGCATACTTTAATTTAAGGGTTGAGGATTTAAAATCTCAAAGAAGAACTCGTAATATTGCATATCCAAGACAAATAGCTATGTATCTTAGCCGTAAACTAACAGACATGTCTCTGCCTAAGATTGGCGAAGAATTCGGTGGCCGTGACCATACCACTGTAATCCATGCTTATGAGAAAATTTCCGAAAGTTTAAAAAGCGATGAAAGCTTACAACATACAATAGAAGATGTAACGAAAAAGATAACACAAAAATAATTCACAGGTGTTTATAATAACCGGTGAATTACTTGTGGATATCTTTTTAAATTTCTTTAGCTTGTGGATATTGTGGATAAATGACGAAAAAAGTCACCGTGTTATCCACAAGTTATTCTTTAGTGGACATTGGGCAAAATAGTGGGTTAGAGCACTTATCCACATATTCACAGCTCCTACTACTACTGTTATTATTAATTATATTATTATATCTTTATATATTATCTATAAATATGTGTGCATAACTGTGCATAACTTAGGAGGTAAACTTATGAATTTCATATGTTCAAAACAAAAACTACAAGAAGGTATTTCAATAGTAACTAAAGCTATTACAGGAAAAACTACTCTTCCTCTATTAGAAGGTATTTACATAGAAGCTACAAAAGATGGTCTTACACTTATCGGATCTGACATGGATGTAAGTATTGAGACTAAGGTTGAAGCTGATGTTATTACAGAAGGTAAAATTGTTATTGATTCAAAGCTATTTTCAGAAATCATTAGAAAATTACCTAATTCAGATGTCAAAATTGAAATTACAGACAATGATTTAATACAAGTAAGCTGTGAAAAATCAGTATTTAACTTAGTATTCATGAATCCTAGCGATTATCCAATGCTGCCAATGATCAATGAAGATATAACAGTTGAAGTTCCTCAAAATTTATTAAAAAATATGATAAAAGGAACTTCTTTTGCAATAGCACAGGATGAAGCTAGACCAATATTACAAGGGATTTTATTTGAAGTAAAAGATAGACAATTAAACTTAGTTGCTTTAGATGGATACAGATTAGCAATAAGAACTGAAGTTTTAGATATAGATAACAATATAGAAGTTGTTATTCCTGGTAAAACCTTAAATGAAGTATCTAAAATTATTGAAGATAACTCAGATATAGTAAAAATCACTTTTACAAATAATCATATTTTATTTAATTTAAACAATACTAAGATTATTTCAAGATTACTTGAAGGTAAATTTGTAAATTACTTATCATTATTACCTCAAGAACATAAATTACTTGTTAATGTTAATAAACAAGAATTACAAAACGGAATTGAAAGAGCTTCATTAATGGCTAAAGACGGAAATAGTAATTTAATTAAACTTGATATCCAAGATGAAACGCTAGTAATAACTTCTAATTCTCAATTGGGAAAAGTCAGAGAAGAAGTTGCAATAAATCTGCAAGGTGAAGGTGTACAAATTGCATTTAATTCTAGATATCTTTTAGATGTATTAAAGAATATGGAAGAAGACGAAGTAGTTATGGAAATGACTTCAGGAATAACTCCATGTGTTATTAAGGGAAATAACATGAATAATGCAAAATATTTAGTTTTACCTGTAAGATTAGTAAGATAAGGAGGATGCATATTTATACGAGGAATATGCAACGAAAGTGTATGAATATACAAATTAGTACTGAATTTATTAAATTAGATTCATTTTTAAAATTTGCAGGTGTTGCTTCATTAGGATCTGAAGCCAAAATGTATATATTAGATGAAATGGTTAAGGTTAATGGAGAAGTATGTACTCAAAGAGGAAAAAAATTATATAAAGGCGACATAGTAGAGTTTAATGGTGAGTCATTTAAGGTAGTGTAAAATAGCTAATTTACCATTAACTTACGTTAACAACTTTAAATATGTTATAATAGTATGGGTGTTTAAAATGTTTATTAAAAAACTGCAAATGCTTAATTATAGAAATTATAATACGTTAGATATTGAACTATGTCCTAATGTAAATGTCTTTATGGGAGATAATGCCCAGGGAAAAACTAATATACTCGAAGCAATATATTATTGTGCCTTTGCTAAATCACATAGAACCTCTAAAGATAGAGAACTTATTAATTGGCAGGGTGATAATGCTTTTATCAGCGTAGAAGTCGGCAAAGAAAGGCTTGATAAAAGGATAGATATTAGTATTCTTAAAGACGGAAAAAAATCTATAAGAATTAACAAGATTAAAATTAAAAAAATTGGTGAATTATTTGGAAATTTCAATGTTGTTATGTTTTCACCAGAGGATCTTAGAATAATAAAGGATTCTCCAGGAGTAAGAAGAAAATTTATCGATATGGAATTATGTCAGCTTAATCCAAAATATTATTATAATTTAGTTCAGTATAATAAAGTTTTGAATGAAAGAAACTCAATTTTAAAAAATAGAAATGCTGTAAAAGATATGTTGGATGTATATGATATGCAATTGGTTGAATTTGGCTATAATATAGTTAAAGAGAGAATTAAGTATATTGAAAGATTGAATCAATACGCAGCAAGCATCCATAGTGATATTACTTCAGGAAAAGAAAAAATTGAGTTTAAATATAGCAGCAGTATAAAAGACCTAGATAATATCAAGGAAAACTTTTACTCACTGCTAGAAAAGAATAGACGTAAGGATTGCGATAGAGGAATAACATCAATAGGGCCGCATAGGGATGATTTTTTAGTTTTTATTAATGATATCGATACAAAAAGCTATGGTTCCCAAGGACAGCAAAGAACCGCTGTTTTAACAATGAAGTTTGCATCACTAGAAATAATAAAAGAAATAACAGGAGAACTTCCTGTTTTACTTTTAGATGATGTGTTATCAGAGTTAGATTTTAGTAGGAAAAAATATATACTTAGTACTATTGGTAATATACAAACTATTATTACGTGTACAGGTATAGAAGATTTATATGAATATTTAGATGATAAATCTAAAGTATTCAAAGTTAAAAATGGAAAAATCATTAACTAGTATATTATAAAAAAATAGAGGACTTTTAGCTAAATTAAAGATTTAGAATCGTTTAAGATAAACTCTTAGTATTTAAGAGCAGGTTTGATTTACTAAATATTTTTTAGAATCTTACTTAAGGGAGGAATTATCATGTTTTTACATCTTGGAGAAAATGTAGTTGTACCAATAAAGGATGTAATAGGTATTTTTGATATACATAATTCTATGTATAGTTCAGATACCATATCTTTTTTAAGAATGGCTGAAGAAGATGGATTTGTTGAAAGAATTTCAAAGGAAAGTCCGAAATCATTTGTTATTGCTGAAGTTGATAAGATGAGTAAGGTGTACCTATCACCAATATCGTCATCGACATTAACTAAAAGAACAAATATTGAATATAATCCTTAAAGTCCGATATTTAGCCTTATTGTTTTTATATATCAAAATTTAAGGAGGAATATGTTGTGGGAGAAAATAAGCAAAGTTATGATGAAAGTCAGATTCAGGTTTTAGAGGGCTTAGAAGCAGTTAGAAAAAGACCTGGAATGTACATAGGAACAACAAGTTCAAGAGGTCTTCACCATTTAGTATATGAAATTGTTGATAATAGTATTGACGAAGCTTTAGCAGGCTTTTGTACTCATATAGAAGTAACGATTAACGAAGATAATTCAATAACAGTAGTTGATAATGGTAGAGGTATGCCAGTAGGAATACATCCTAAAATGGGTAGATCAACTGTTGAAGTTATTATGACTGTCCTACATGCTGGAGGAAAATTCGGCGGTGGAGGATACAAGGTATCTGGTGGTCTTCACGGTGTTGGTGCTTCAGTAGTTAATGCTTTATCAGAAGCGTGTGAAGTTACAGTAACAAGAGAAGGTAAGGTATGGCATCAAA
This sequence comes from uncultured Clostridium sp., assembly GCA_934777095.1. GTDB lineage: Bacteria > Bacillota > Clostridia > Clostridiales > Clostridiaceae > Clostridium. The sequence goes on from CAKVNP010000005.1 coordinate 18,167, forward strand.
AATATTCAAGAGGAAATATCTTATGTGATGTAACTCAAATAGGTGAAAGTGATGGACATGGTACTAAGGTATGGTTTAAGCCAGATCATGAAATATTTGAAACAACTGAATTTGAATTTGAAGTATTACAAAGTAGATTAAGAGAGTTAGCATTCTTAAATAAAGGAATTTGTATAACACTAACAGATAAAAGAGATAATGAAAGAACAGAAAAATATCACTATGAAGGTGGTATAAAGGAATTTGTAGTTTATCTTAATAGAAATAAAGATGTATTACATCCAGAACCAATTTATGTTGAGGGAGAAAAAGACGGTATAATTGCTGAAATTGCATTACAATACAATGATGGATATACTGAAAATCTTTATTCTTTTGCAAATAACATAGATACTATTGAAGGTGGAACTCATTTAGTAGGATTTAAAACAGCAATAACTAGAGCTATAAACGATTATGCTAAAAAGTTCGGTCATATAAAAGAAAATGATAAAAACCTTTCAGGTGATGATGTTAGAGAAGGACTTACAGCAGTAGTATCTGTAAAAATAACAGATCCTCAATTCGAAGGACAGACTAAAACAAAATTAGGAAACTCTGAGGTAAGAGGAGTAGTTGATTCTATAGTTGGAGAAGGTGTCAGCACTTTCTTAGAAGAAAACCCAGCAGTAGGAAAAACTATCATAGAAAAAGCTTTAATGGCAGCTAGAGCAAGAGATGCAGCAAGAAAAGCTAGAGAGCTTACTAGAAAATCAGTACTTGAAAGATCAACATTACCAGGAAAATTAGCAGATTGTTCTTCTAAGGATCCAATGGAATGTGAAATATATATAGTCGAAGGGGATTCAGCGGGTGGTTCTGCAAAGCAAGGAAGAAACAGAAAGTTCCAAGCAATACTTCCACTAAGAGGTAAGATACTTAACGTTGAAAAGCAAAGATTAGATAGAATATTAAATTCAGATACTATAAGATCTATGGTTACAGCATTCGGAGCTGGTATTGGTAAAGACTTTGATGAATCAAAGCTTAGATATAATAGAATTATAATCATGACCGATGCCGATGTTGATGGTGCGCATATCAGAACACTATTATTAACATTCTTCTATAGATATATGAGACCATTAATAGATGGAGGACATGTGTATATTGCTCAGCCGCCTCTATACAAAGTAAGCAAAGGTAAGAAAGAAGCATATGCTTATTCAGATGCAGAATTAGATAATATAATTGCTGAAATGGGTGGAAGAGATAATACTACTAACATTCAAAGATACAAAGGTCTTGGAGAAATGAATGCAAGCCAATTATGGGATACTACAATGAACCCAGAAGATAGAATTCTTTTAAAGGCAACTGTTGAAGATGCGCAAGAAGCAGATGAAATATTCACTATATTAATGGGTGATAAGGTTGAACCAAGAAGAGAATTTATACAAAAAAATGCAAAGAAGGTTAGTAACTTAGATATTTAGTACTAATATGAGGTGAAGTACATGAATTTAAATGAGGGAAAATTTATACATGTAGATATAAATAATGAGATGAAAAAATGCTACATCGACTATGCCATGAGTGTAATAGTCGGGCGTGCTCTTCCAGATGTAAGAGACGGTCTTAAGCCAGTTCATAGAAGAATACTTTACTCAATGCAGGAATTAGGATTAGAACCTCAAAAGGGATACAGAAAATGTGCCAGAATAGTTGGGGAAGTTTTAGGTAAGTACCATCCACATGGTGATACATCTGTTTATGATGCATTGGTTAGGTTAGCTCAAGATTTCTCAATGAGATATATGCTTGTTGATGGACACGGTAACTTCGGTTCTGTGGATGGAGATAGCGCCGCAGCAATGAGATATACAGAAGCTAAGATGAATAAAATAGCAGTTGAAATGCTTAGAGATATAAATAAAGATACTGTTGATTTTATGCCAAACTTTGATGGTGAAGAAAAAGAACCAGTTGTTTTACCATCTAGATATCCTAATCTTTTAGTTAATGGTTCATCAGGTATAGCAGTAGGTATGGCAACTAATATACCTCCTCATAACTTAGGGGAAGTAATTGATGGAACAATAATGCTTATTGATAATCCGGAAACAAGTGGATTAGAACTTATGACAGCAATTAAAGGACCAGATTTCCCAACTGGTGGAATTATTATGGGTAAAGCTGGTATAAGAGCTGCTTATGAAACTGGTAAAGGTAAGATTGTAGTTAGATCTAAAACTGAAATTGAAGAGGAAAATGGTAGAGCTAGAATAGTTGTTACAGAAATTCCTTATCAAGTAAATAAAGCAAAGCTTATTGAAAATATTGCAGATTTAGTTAAAGATAAAAAGATTACTGGAATATCAGACTTAAGAGATGAATCTGATAGAGAAGGTATGAGAATTGTAATTGAATTAAAGAGAGATGCAAATCCAAATGTAGTTCTTAATTTATTATTCAAGCATACAAAGATGCAGGATACTTTTGGGGTAATCATGTTAGCCTTAGTTGATAATGAACCACAAGTATTAAATTTAAAACAAGTATTAAGCCACTACATTGATTTCCAAAAGCAAGTAGTTACAAGAAGAACAATATTTGAATTAAATAAAGCTGAAGCAAGAGCTCATATCTTAGAAGGTTTAAGAATAGCCTTAGATAATATTGATGAAGTAATCCATATTATTAGAGCATCAAAAACTAGTGAAATTGCTAAAAATACTTTAATTGAGAAATTTGGTCTAAGTGAAAAGCAAGCACAAGCAATCTTAGAAATGAAATTAAGAAGGCTGACTGGTTTAGAAAGAGATAAGATTGAAGAAGAATTCAATGAATTAATGGCTCAAATAGAATACTTAAATTCAATATTAGCTGATGAAATGAAATTATTATCTGTAATTAAAGAGGAATTACTTGAAATTAAGAACAGATATAATGATGAAAGAAGAACTCAAATAGAGAAAGTTCATAATGATATTGATATTGAAGATTTAATTCAAGAAGAATCTGTAGTTATCACTTTAACTCATTCAGGATATATAAAGAGAATACCATCAGATACTTATTCAGCTCAAAGAAGAGGGGGAAGAGGAATACAAGCTATGTCAACAAAAGAAGACGACTTTGTTGAAAATGTATTAATCACTTCTACTCACTCAGATGTATTATTCTTTACTAATAGAGGTAGAGTATACAAGAAGAGAGCTTATGAAATTCCAGATGCAGGAAGAACTGCTAAGGGAACAAACATAATTAACTTAATACCAATAGAGCAGGATGAAAGAATAGAAACTGTATTAACAGTTGCAGATGACATAAAAGAAGGATTTTTATTCATGGCAACTAAGAAAGGTCTTGTTAAAAAGACTCCATTATCTGAATTCAAGAATTTAAGAAAAAATGGACTTATAGCTATTAACTTAAGAGAAGGAGATGAACTTCTTAAAGTTAAGGTTACAAGAGGAGATGCTGATATAGTTATTGTTTCAGAACAAGGTAATGCAATTAAGTTCAGTGAAAAAGATGTAAGAGCAATGGGAAGAACTGCATCAGGTGTTAAATCAATGAACTTAAGAGATGATGATATAGCTGTATGTATGGATATAGCTGTTGATGATGAAGCATTATTAGTAATTAGTGAAAATGGATTTGGTAAGAGAACTCCATTATCAGAATATAAGAGACAAAATAGAGGTGGAGTTGGACTAATAACTTATAAGATTGCCGAGAAGACAGGTAAAGTTGTTGGAGCAACAGTTTGTAAACCAGAAGATGAATTAATGCTTATCAATACTAGTGGTGTTGCTATTAGAATTAATGTATCAGATATTTCTGTAACAAGCAGATCTGCTATGGGTGTTAGATTAATGAGAACTTCTGAGGAAGAAAGAATAGTAGCTATTACTAAAATTTCTGCTTCAGATGAAGAAAAGGATGAACAATTAGTATTAGACAGTGGTATTGAATCAACAGATGGTAATTCTGGAGAACCATTATCTTTAGAAGATACTAGTTTAGACAGATTAGTTGAAGAAGCAACAAAGAATATTGAAGATGATTCTGATATAGATGAATAATAAAGATGAGGCCATATCGTTAAGATATGGCCTCATTTTTCATTATTTATTGAATAAATAGTGAAAAATAGGGCAAAATAATGATAAATAATAGTACTCTTATCCTAGTGTATCATTATAAGTAATATAGAGAAAAATAGATAAAATGAGAGTATTTGAGGAATAAATTTAAAAATAAGGCTTTTTTACTAGATTTAAGGGCAGATATAAATGATAAACTAAAACACGTCGACAGGGTAAGACACTTAAACAAGTAAGCCGAGTCGATAAAACAAGTCTCAACGAAATGTGAAAAAAACTTTAAAAAAAGTGTTGACACAAATCGAAAGAGATGATAAGATAAGAAAGTCGCTTGAGGGCGACACAGAAAATGGTCTTTGAAAATTGAACAGAATATAGTTAATATAACAAAACCAGCAATTCTTTTAAGTCTTAAAAAAGA
>CAKVNP010000006.1 GCA_934777095.1 uncultured Clostridium sp.
GCTTGCTTAGATTTAGAAGCATTAGCACTGAATCTAGCAATGAAGTCTTGTAATTCTTTAATTTTTTCTTCTTTTTTCTTATTTTGATCCTTAGCCATTTGAGTAGCTAATTGACTTGATTCATACCAGAAGTCGTAGTTACCAACGTATAATTTAATTTTTCCGAAGTCAACGTCAGCCATGTGAGTACATACTTCATTTAAGAAGTGTCTATCATGTGATACAACTATAACTGTACCTTCGAAGTCACCTAAGAAGTTTTCAAGCCATTTAATTGATTTAATATCTAAGTGGTTAGTAGGCTCGTCCAGTATTAGTATTCCTGGGTTTCCGAATAATGCTTGTGCAAGTAATACTTTAACTTTTTCAGCACCAGTTAACTCAGAAACTTTTTGATAGTGCATTTCTGTTCCTATTCCTAAACCTTGTAAAAGAGATGAAGCTTCTGATTCTGCTTCCCAACCATTTAAATCAGCAAATTCACACTCAAGTTCTGAAGCTTTTATTCCATCTTCGTCAGTGAAGTCTGGTTTAGCATATAAAGCATCCTTTTCCTTCATGATGTCATATAATCTTTGGTTACCCATGATTACTGTTTCTAAAACTTCATATTCATCATATTTATAGTGGTCCTGTGATAATACAGACATTCTTGTGTTTGGAGCTATAATAACTTCTCCAGTATTTGGTTCAACTTCACCAGATAATATTTTTAAAAACGTACTCTTACCAGCACCATTGGCACCTATAACACCATAACAGTTACCAGGAGTAAATTTTATATTTACATCTTCAAATAATTTACGAGATCCATATCTTAAACTAACGTTTAATACATTTATCACTAAACATACCTCATTTCATTTTGTATTCTGTCGATATTATAACATAAAGTGACTTTAAATACATAGAATTATGCAATAATAGGATAGTAAATTAGTGATAAATATTCAAAATAAAACAATTACTAAGAAGGAATTTGCATAAAGTAAATATGAAGTAATTCATTTTTATACAAAATTACATTTATTATATTAGTATTGGGATATTATACTGAAGAAAAAATAATAATATATTTTTTAAAGTAAAAAAATAAATTTTAATAAATAATATAACAATTTATTCGTTGAAAATAGATTTTATATATGATAGCATTTTATTTAACTGACAGATGAAATGAGGGGAAATAATGAGAAAAAAGAAGGCAGGAATTATTAGCATATCAATAATATTAGCTGCAGCTTTAATTATTGGATATACATATTTCCATAAAAAAAGCTCTAAAGTATGGGTAGATGGTGTAAGCCAACATGAAAAGTTTAAAATAAATATTAATAATGAAGAAATAGTATCTAATGGATATATATATAGTTTTAGAAGTAAATTAACTAAAGAAGAGCTACTTGCTGAAATTAGTAAGAATTATCCTAATTATAAAGAAGAGGATGGTTCAATAATAGTTTTTGATAATAATGAATACTTTATTATTGATGTTTTAGCACAAGGTATTACAAGCAGCTATAAAGTATATGGAGACTATATCAAGTTTTATGATGAAGAAAACGACGTTTCATTTAATATACCTTTTCCAGAAGAAAGTGTATGGTACAAGCAGTATGTAAAAAGGAAATTTAGTACTACATATTCTTTTGAAGAATTAAAAGAATATTATGCTCCATTTACAAATGTTACTATAAAGAGCAATACTATTACTATTGATGGTGATGTTAAAGTGACATTGACTTATAATGATGAAAAAAGAAAAGTACATATTAAGAATTATGTTCTAAAATAAATTAAATAAGAACTACATATTATGTAGTTCTTATTTTTTCGTATTTTATAAAACATAATTAAATACAGAAATAAAGTGGCTTAAGCTTCCTAGAATTATGAAAATATGAAAAATTTCATGGAAGCCAAAATTACCGATTCTAAGCTTAGCTGGTTTAGCACCATATATTAGCCCGCCAATTGTATATAATATTCCACCAATTACAAGCCAGAAAATACTATTGAAAGGTAAGATAGCTGATAAAGGCTTAATCATAAATACTGCAGCCCACCCCATTCCTATATAAAGAGAGGTCTGTAGCCATCTAGGGCAATTAAACCAGCAAAGTTTAAAAGCAATTCCAAGACACGCTATTATAGTCATAATTAAAAACATTGAAACTCCAATGGAGTCTTTTAATGTGATTAAGCAAAATGGAGCATAGGATCCAGCAATTAATACGAAAATCATTGAATGGTCAAGCTTTTGTAATATACTTATTACTTTATCTGTAGAAATTATTCCATGATAAGTAGCAGAGACTGTATATAATAAAATTAAACAAATTCCAAAAATGCAGACTGAAACAATTGTTGTTGAAGAGGCATCTAATAATAATGCCTTAGTTAACATTGCTATAAGTGCAGCGCAAGATAAAGCAGCACCAGCAAAATGAGTTAATGAATTAATAGGTTCTCTTAATTTTGAATACATATAACATTCACCTCGCAACAAGTAGTTTTTAAAACTACCTCTTAATATATTAATATTATCTATAAAAAATACCTTATAGTCAAAGGTAGTTATGGGTAGTTTATGGCTATTTATCTTAATAAATATACCTTTAGCTTGAATTATTTAGTAAATACTATTAATATTAAAGATATAGACTGTATGAGATAGTTTTAAAAACTATATGGAGGAAACATGAATATTAATGAAATATTAAGTAAAATGAATTTTGTAAACGGAATAGAATTAAATGAAATGCCAGAACTTGATTTATATATGGACCAAGTAATTCAATTATTTGAAAATAAACTTGGAGAATTAAAAAGAAATGATGAAGAAAAAATATTAACAAAAACTATGATCAATAATTATGCAAAAGGTAAGCTATTATTACCTATAAAGAATAAGAAGTATTCAAAAGAGCATTTGATTTTAATGTCACTTATTTATAATTTAAAGGGAGCTTTATCTATTAGTGATATAAAAACAGTTTTAGAACCTATTATAAGTTCATATAATTCTGAAGAGGAATATCCAATAAGAGAGTTATATGAATGTTATTTAGAAGAAAGTGCAGAGGAAATAGAAATGTTTAAAAATCAGGTATCAAGCAAAATTGATGCTATAGAAGAAAAAGTTGAAAAGGGCAAAAACTTTAATGGAGAGTTTGAAAAACAATTTTTATTAATTTGTTCTTTAGTGAATATGAGTAATATGTATAGAAGAATGAGTGAAAAGATAATAGATGAAATATTTAGTAAGGAAGAAAAGTAGGGAGGAAAAATGAAAAATTCACAGGATTTAAAGAGAGAGTTAGAGTCAATAGATGGCAGAGGATATAAAAGCTATAAGATATTAGAGGGACAATATGCTTTTGAAAAGTTTATCTTATCAATAGATCATGTTCAAGGAGATCCATTTGCTGCCCCATCAAGAGTAAGGGTATCTGTAAAAAATAATATAGCAGGTTTTCCGGCAGAGTTATTCGATTTAAAACATAAGAGAATTGCAGTATGTGATTTTCTTACGAGGCTGTTTAGTAAAAATACATATAAATATGGAGAAAGAATATATGGTTCTGGAAAAAGCGGCTTAATAGAAATAAGTAGATGTCCTCAGGAAGTTATTGAAAGATCAGCTGTTATTATTAAAGATGAAATAATAGAAGCTAGATTTTATGTGGGTTTCCCGGCTAGAGGAAGAAGTGTATTAGCAAAAGAGCTGGCAAAGATATTATTTAATATAATTCCTGAAATTGTAGAAAATACTTTAATTTATAATAAGATAAATAAGCAAGCCTTAATTAATTGTGTGAAGCTTTCAGAAGACCAGGCGTTTATCAGAACAGAATTAGAAAAAAGAAATTTAGCTGCCTTTGTAGCTAATGGCTCAATACTTCCAAGAGAAAGCGGAGTATCATCAAAACCTCTTAAAGATGGAGTAAGATTTGTTTCACCAAAAGAACTTGAAGTGGAATTTATTACGCCAAATAGAGGAAGCATTAAGGGAATGGGAATACCAAGGGGAATAACTCTTATTGTCGGTGGAGGATATCATGGAAAATCAACATTACTAAGAGCAATTGAGCTAGGTGTATATAACCATATTGAAGGTGATGGAAGAGAGTTTGTAATAACAAATGAAACAGCACTTAAGGTAAGAGCTGAAGATGGCAGGGCAATAACAGCTACAGATATTTCTTTATTTATAAACAATCTACCAAATAAAAAAGATACCACAAAGTTTTATACTGAAAATGCCAGTGGGAGTACTTCGCAGGCAGCAAATATTATAGAAGCAATTGAAGCAGGCACAAATGTGCTGTTAATAGATGAAGATACTTCTGCTACTAATTTTATGATTAGAGATGAAAGAATGCAGAAGTTAGTGGTTAAGGAAAAAGAACCAATAACTCCATTTATTGATGTGGCTAAGAGCATTTATAAAGAGTTAGGAACTTCAACTATCTTAGTTGCAGGAAGTTCAGGAGATTTCTTTAATATAGCTGATTTAGTTATTCAAATGGATAATTATGAACCATATGAAGTTACAGATAAGGCTAAAGAATTAATAAATAATGACTTTATAGTAAAAGATAACTTTGATATAAAGATTAACTTTAAGAGAAGTTTATTAAAAGGTTCTATTGAATCTGGACCAAAAGGTGTAAAAATTAAAACTTTAGGTAAAGATGGAATATCTATTAATAAGGAAAATATTGATTTAAGGGCTGTAGAACAAATTGTAGATCAAGAACAGTTAAATACTATTGGCTATGCTATGAAGTATGCAGAAGAAAGATTAGCAGGCAAGGGTATAAATATAAATGAAGCAGCTGATAAATTAATTGAAGAAATGAATAAAAATATATTTGCCTTTGATTATTCAAAAGGTGGTAATGGAAGTTTAGCTGTTCCTAGAAAACAGGAAATTGTATGTGCAATTAACAGGTATAGAAAATTAAAGATTAAATAAGAGAAGAAGATCGGTTAGGGAGTTATGAGATGAAGAATAAGGTCACTTTAATTTGTTCAATTTTATTTTTGGTATTCAGCATAGGAGGAATAGCCTCAATGTATGTAGAAGGAATGAAGATTATTGGTCAGATAAGCTGCTTAGGTTTAATTGCAATAATGATTGTATTACTAGGTAAGTCTTTTATGGATAAAAGAAAATATAAACAAAAATATGAAAATAACTAGCATAAAAATGGAAAATATGGTAATATTAATATGTAAGCAAGGTGCTTACGTATTATGGCTTGTTGGTCAAGCGGTTAAGACGCCACCCTCTCACGGTGGAACCAGGGGTTCGATTCCCCTACGAGTCACCATAATTTTTAAAAAATCAGTACAGGACGTACTGATTTTTTTTATTATGAATGATGAATTAAGGAAAAACTCCTATGGAGTTTAAAAAATAGAATAAAGGAACTCCCTAAGGAGTTCCAACAACAATTCATCATTTATAATTCTTAATTCATCATTTTTCTAAAATAGTAAGTTTGCGATAAGAACGATAACTGGTAGCGTTACTAATGTTCTTTCTATAAATATAATAAGAAGTTCTTTTAAGTTTACTGGGATTTTTGATCCAAGTAATACCCCACCTACTTCAGACATATATATAAGTTGAGTTACTGATACTGAAGCAATTATGAACTTAGTCATTTCATTTGTTATAGTATTAGCTGCTAAAACTGATGGTAATAGCATATCTGCAAAACCAACTACTAATGTTTGTGAGGCAGCTACAGCTTCAGGAACATTTAATAATTTTAATATAGGAATAAATGGAGTTCCTAATATTTGAAAAATAGAAGTATATTCCGCAATTATTAATGCTATTGTTGCTAGGCACATAACAACTGGAAGTACTCCAAGCCACATATCAAGGACATTTTCAATACCATCTATAATAAATGATTTGATTCCAGTAGAAGTCTTTGCTTTTTCTATGGCGTTTTTATAGCCCCAGCTTAACTGAGTGTATCCCTCTGGTATCACTTCTAGGTCATCTTTAGACTCACCATTATAGTATGCTGTACTTTTCTTAGATAGTGGAGGAATTCTAGGTACCACTATGGCTGCAAATATACCAGCTGCAGTAACTGTTAAATAGAATGGGATAAACATATTTGATAATCCCACTTGGCTTATTACTACTAAACTAAATGTAATTGAAACTGCTGAAAAAGTAGTACTTATTGTAGCAGCTTCTCTTTCGTTATAAAAACCTTCTTCATATTGTTTGCTAGTAAGTATTATACCTAATGTTCCATCACCTAACCATGACGTAATACAGTCAATTGATGAACGGCCTGGTAATTTAAATACAGGTCTCATAATTTTAGTAAATAATGCACCCACAAATTCCAATAGGCCAAAGTTTAGTAAAAGTGGCAGGAATAGTCCTGCAAATAAAAATATAGAAAATAATATAGTTAAAAGGTCATGTAAAACAAATGAACCTGTTAAATTTCCACTAATAAATTCAGGACCAATATTAAAGGCGGCAAATACACCAAATATTCCACCGGTAACTCTTGCAATCAGCCAGATAGGACTTACTTTAAATAAGGAAGCCAAAAATTTGTTGTTTAAGATAAATTTAGGCTTAAGTATTGAAGTAATAGAGCTAATGATAGCTGATGCTATTAAAAAACCTGTTATTATGTAAATTAATGATTCTCCTAAATAATTAACAAGTGATTTTGATAAAATAGCTATAGGAATAGTTATTTCGTTATTATGTTTTATTGGAATCATAAATAAAACAATTCCTAATAAAGAAGGGATAATAAATTTTAAATTATCCGTTATGGACACCTTTTTATTAGATTTATTCATAGTTGCTCCTTTTTATACAAAAAAATTTATAAATATGCAATAATATACATTTTAAAGCCAAAAACGTCAAAAATCAACAGTAAATATTTATTAATAAGAAATAAAATTTAAATTGATTAAAATTGTATTATATATAGTTTGCATAAAATACATCGTTAATATAATATTTTTAATATATTATTGTGGCAAAATAAAAAAAATAAAATTATAATGAAATAAAGAAGAGCGCTTTATCACTGTGTAGTGATAAAGATAAGGGCATAATAATAATAAATAGGAGTGGACATTTTGAACTTTAGAGAAGAAATTAAAAGTCATAAAAGAATTGTAGTTAAAGTTGGTACATCAACATTAACATATAGTAATGGAAATATTAATTTATCAAGAATAGAAAGACTAACAAGAGTCTTATCAGATTTAATGAATTCTGGAAAGGAAGTAATACTTGTTACTTCAGGCGCTGTTGGGGTAGGTGTAAATAAACTGAAATTAAAAGAAAAGCCAAAAACTATTAAAGAAAAACAAGCTGCAGCTGCTGTAGGACAAAGTGAACTAATGCATATTTATGGGAAGTTTTTCGGAGAATATAGCCATGTAGTTGGACAAGTACTATTAACTAGAGATGTAGTTGAAGATAATCACATCAGAGAAAATGTTGTAAATACTTTTGAAACATTAATTGAAAATGGAGTAATTCCTATAGTAAATGAAAATGATACTGTTTCAATAGATGAAATAGAAAACATAGTAAGATTTGGTGATAATGATAACTTGTCTGCCATAGTTGCAGGATTAGTTTCAGCTGATTTATTAATAATTTTATCAGATATAGATGGCTTCTATGATTCAGATCCTAGAAAAAATCCAGATTCTAAGATGATTAAGGAAGTAAAAATTATCACTAAAGAACTTGAGGAGTGTGCAGGTGGAGCTGGAACTAGTTTAGGAACAGGTGGAATGGCAACAAAGCTTACTGCAGCAAAAACAGCTACAAATGCAGGTGTAGATATGGTACTAGCTAATGGAGAAGATCCTAAAATTGTATTGGATATAATAAATGGCGAAGAAATAGGTACATTATTTATTAAAAAATAGGGGGGACAAATATGAGAAATTTAATCGCTATCGGACAAAAAGCAAAAGAAGCATCATTTCTTTTAAGCAATCTTTCAGCAAAAGAAAAGAATGAAGGATTGTATGCTATGGCTGAATCATTAATTAACAATGCTGATGAAATAATAGCTGCTAATAACATTGATTTATGGGCTTCAGAAGCCAAGGGAACAAGTAAAAGCATGCTTGATAGATTAAAGCTGACTAATGAAAGAATTGAAGGTATGGCTAATGGACTTAAGCAGGTTGCAGCATTAGAAGATCCAGTAGGTGAAGTGCTAGAAATGTGGACAAGACCTAATGGGCTTCAAATAGGAAAGAAAAGAGTTCCTATGGGTGTTATTGGGATAATATATGAAGCTAGACCTAATGTTACTAGTGATGCAGCAGGGCTTTGCTTTAAGTCAGGGAATGCTGTTATTTTAAGAGGTGGAAGTGAAGCTATTAATTCCAATAAAGCTATAGCTAAAGCATTAAGAGATGGTTTAGAAAAAGCAGGACTAGAAAAAGATTCAGTACAATTAATAGAGGATACGAGCAGGGAAATTGCTACTGAAATGATGAAGCTTAACGATTATATTGATGTATTAATACCAAGAGGTGGAGCAGGCTTAATTAAGGCAGTGGTCAATAATGCAACTGTTCCTGTAATAGAAACTGGTACAGGTAACTGCCATATTTATGTTGATGAAGATTGTGATTTTGAAATGGCAAAAAATATAGTAATTAATGCTAAGACTTCAAGACCTTCAGTATGTAATGCAGCAGAAAAACTATTGATAAATGAAAAGATAGCAAAAGACTTTATGCCAATGATTTTTGAAGCTTTAAGAGAAAAGAATGTGGAAATTAGAGGAGATGAAGCATTAAAAGCTATTGATGATAGTGTAGTACTTGCTTCTGACGATGAATGGTATAATGAATATCTTGATTACAAAATTGGTGTAAAAATAGTTAAGGATATAGATGAAGCAATTAATCTGATAAACCAATATGGTTCTGGACATTCAGAAGCAATTGTCACAAAAAGCTATGAAGCATCACAGAAGTTCCTGCAAAAAGTAAATGCAGCAGCTGTATATGTTAATGCATCTACTAGATTTACTGATGGAGAAGAGTTTGGTTTTGGTGCAGAAATAGGGATAAGTACACAAAAACTTCATGCAAGAGGGCCAATGGGACTTAAAGAACTTACTACTATAAAATATATCATTTTTGGTAATGGGCAGATTAGATAAGTAAAAGTTTATGTAAGAAGTAATTGATAAGGTGGGGAATTCTTTTGGGGATTCCCTGTCTTTTTGTTTTTAAGCATAAAAAAATAGAGCCATTAATTGGGGGATAAATGGCTCTATAATTAAGGGGTAAATAATAATGTTTAACTACTTTATGTCTATAATAATAATACATCTATATGACAATAGTGTGTCAGAAATATTAAAAAAAACTTAACATAAATTAATTTATTTAAAGATTATTATGGAAAGTAACATAGAGCTTTATTTATGCCTAATGATAAGGTGAGCTTAGAATAGAATAAGAAAAGGATAAAAAAAACTAGAGTTATTTATTGGGGGACAAATAACTCTAGAAATTAAGGGGTAAATAATAATGTTTTAACTACTTTATGTATATTATAATAACGTGCTAATATGGCAAATAGGTGTCGGAAATTTGAATAGATTATGAATCAACAACAAAATAAATAAATTATTTACTGTTTTTTGTTATACTATAGAAAATACATAAAAAATACAAAGAGGTGGATATATGGAATTAAAAATACTTAAGTTTGCAGATATAACTGGAGAAGACATGTATGAAATAGCCAGATCAAGATGTGAGGTTTTTGTAGGAGAACAAAAAATAACTGATGAAGCAGAGTTAGATGGCATAGATAATCAATGCTATCATATTTATTATAAAGAAAATGGCAGGGTAGCAGCGTATTGTAGAATTGTACCTAAAGGATTAGCATATGATTATATTGCCATAGGCAGGGTATTAGTTCTTAAGGAATATAGAAGAAGAGGATTAGCTCAAAAATTATTAAAGGAAGCACTTAAATATATAAAAGAAGAATTAAAAGAGGATACAGTAGTTCTTTCAGCTCAGGTATATTCCAAATCTTTATATGAAAGCGTTGGTTTTAAAGAGATATCTGAAGTATATGAAGAGGCAGGAATTCCTCACGTAAAGATGAAGACTAAGATATCAATATAGAAGCAATAAAATACTAAAGGCAGAGAAAATTCTGCCTTTTTTTATTATAATTAATATTAATAAACATATTAATCGTGAAAAATAGTACGAATAAGAATATTAGTACATATTATGATAAAAAAGATGAATAAGGGGAGTTTTTATTGATTTTTATATTCTTTGGCATATTAATTATCTTAAGTATGGTAATTGTATTTGTAGTATATGATAGTTATGGAAGGCAGTATATTAAAAGGATAGATGAGCTTCCTAATAATTGTGAAAGTATAATTGTTTTAGGTGCCGGCATACGAAAGGATGGAAATCCATGTGATTTATTAGCTGATAGGCTTTTTATGGCAGTACAAGTGTATAATAAAAATATCTGTAAAAATATATTATTAACAGGAGATCACAAAGATGATACTTATAATGAAGTTGCTGTTATGAAAGACTGGATTGTGAGAAAACAGGTTGAGATAAATGATATTATCTTAGATGGGTGTGGATTTTGTACATTTAATAGCATGTATAATGCTAAAAATTCCTTTAATATAGAAAAAGCTATTATTTCAACAAATAAATATCATCTACCAAGAGCAATTTATCTTGCCAGGAAAATGGGCATAGAAGCATACGGAATTGTCAGCGACTTAAGACCTTACGATAGGATGAAGAAATATAAAAGAAGAGAAAGATTAGCACAAATTAAGGATTTCTTTTTAGTTAACTTTTTACGAAAAAGAGGAAATAATTAATTTAGTAAATGATGAAATTAGTTAATGATGAATGATGAGTGATGAATGATGAATTGTGGAATAAACTCCTTACGGGAGTTTAGAAAAATATAGTTTTCAGAAATTTTGTAAGAATTTCATCATTAATTCATAATTCGTAATTCATCATTATATAAAGGGGGAGTAGTGAATATTGAATAATTACGTATTAATAACTGGTGGTAGTGAGGGCATTGGCTTTGAAATTGCAAAGTTATTTGCAAAGGATAAACATAACTTAATTTTAGTTGCGAGAAATAGTGATAAGTTGAATAAGGCAAAAAATATGTTATTGGATTATGGTATTGATATAAAAGTATTGGCTTTAGATTTATCAGATATTGAAGGTTGTCAGCAGCTGATAGATTATGTTGAAGATAACAAATTAGATATTGAAATATTAGTTAATAATGCAGGGGTAGGCTCATTTGGTGAATTTAAAGATTTGTTATGGAAATCAGAAGAAAATCTAATAAATATAAATATAAAAGCATTAACGATGCTTACTAATTATTTTTTACCAAAGATGATAAAAAGAAAAAATGGAGGAATATTAAATGTTGCTTCTACTGCAGCCTTCTCAGCTGGACCTAAAATGGCTTCATATTATGCATCTAAAGCATATGCATTAAATCTTACTGAAGCAATAGCAGAAGAGGTAAAGGATAGTGGAGTTACGGTATCCTGCCTTTGTCCTGGGCCAGTAAAAACTTCTTTCCAAGGAAAGGCAGGCATACAAAAGTCATCAGGCGCAAAGAAGTTCTTAATGGAGCCAGCAGTGGTGGCTTTAGAAGCATATAAAAATTTTAATAAAGGAAAAGTAATAATTATTCCAGGCGCAAAAAATAAATTTTTAGTTATTATAAATAAATTTGCACCTAGAAGCATTGTAAGAAAAATAATACTAAAAACAAATGAAAAATAGGAGATAATATGGGAATTTTTAATGGATATTTACTAGTATCAGATATGGATGGGACGCTTTTAAATTCAAATGGAAGGCTATCAAAAGAAAATATTGCTGCTATAGAATATTTTGTTGATAACGGAGGAAAATTTACTTTAGCTACAGGTCGTATGCTTCCATCAGTAAAGAGACATATAGAAAAAATAAAAGTTAATCTGCCAGTAATAATGTATAATGGAACAAAGGTTTATGATTATAATACAAATGAAGTTATTTGGGAAAGACAGCTAGAAGAATATAAGAAAGAAATAGTTCGCAAGATGAAGGATATTAATTCTAAAGTAGGAATAGAAATATATAGTGAAGAAGTGGTTTATGTTTTTCAAAGCTGTAGGCAGACGGAAAGGTTCAAGAATTTAGGATATAATGTGGTCTATGAAATAGATGATAGTATCTGGCAGAAAAAATGGACTAAGGTATTAATCGTAGGAGATAAAGAAGAATTAGATAGCTTTGCAGAATGTTTTAGTGAAAGGTATTCAGAAGTTTCACTTGTAAGAAGTGCAGATATATTTTTGGAAATGATACCAGAAGGAGTATCGAAAGGACAAGCATTAAAAGAGTTAATGCAGCTGAACAATATAGAAGATCATACAACTATCACAATTGGCGATAATATGAATGATTTAGAACTTTTACAAGAAGCTGATTATGGATTCTGTACTGGGAATGGAAGTGCACAGTTAAGAAATAATGCAAAATATAGTGCATGCAGTAATGATGACCACGTAATAGAGTTTATTATTAATTGGATCAAGGATAATTTTATGAATAAATATAACTGAATATTGAATAAATATACAAAAACAGGTATAATTCATCTTAATATAGTAAATAAATGTAAATTATCCTTAAAATAAAATAAAGGAAAGTATATTTTAAATCTTGACATTATGTGGTAGAAAATATAAAATTATATAAAAAGAATACAATAAAAGTTAAAAAGTACACTTTAAATTGGTCCAGAGAGGCCAGAAAGGAGTATGTAGGTATGTTATACACAAAACAATATAATCATAGTTACATTAATAAATCATTAAATAAGTTTTCTAACCACGGTTTTAAATATTTTAAGGATAATATGGAGATAATTTCACGTTAAGTTATCTCTCTATTATCCTTTTCTTTATATTTAGGATATTTAAGGGAAATATATTTAAAATTGAGAAGCTTAAAAGTGTATTTTTAGCAATATATACATAAAGCTAAGGGAGGACTAAATAATGAAAGCAAAACTGATACTTGAAAATGGTATGGTATTTGAAGGAAAAGCATTTGGATATTTAAAAGATAGTGTAGGAGAAGTAGTTTTTACCACAGGTATGACAGGATATCAGGAGGTTTTAACAGATCCATCGTACTATGGACAGATAGTTACTATGACTTATCCCCTAATAGGAAACTATGGAATAAATTTAGAGGATATTGAGTCAGCATCACCAAAAGTTAAAGGGTTTATTGTTAGAGAAAACTGCCATTTCCCAAATAATTTTAGATGTGAAATGCAATTAGATGATTATTTAAAACAAAACAAGATAATTGGTTTGGAAGGTATAGATACTAGAGCATTAACAAAGGTATTAAGAAATAATGGAACTATGAAAGGTATAATTTCATTAGAAGCTGAGAATTTAGAAGCAGTGAAAGAAAAACTTGAGGTTTTTTCAAATAAAGATGCAGTAGAGCAGGTAACTGCCAAGGCGTCTTATACTATTGAAGGTCCAGGAAAGCATGTCGCAATAATGGATTTTGGTATAAAGACAAATATACTTAGAAACTTTAAAAAGAGAGGCTGTAAAATTACAGTATTTCCAATGACAGCAACAGCAGAGGAAATCTTAGAAGTAAATCCAGATTTAGTATTCTTATCAAATGGGCCAGGAGATCCAGAAGATTTATCAGAAGTAATCAAGAATATTAAAAAGCTTATTGGAGTAAAACCAATTGTAGGTATATGTTTAGGGCATCAGCTTTTAGCATTAACACTTGGAGGACATACAACAAAATTAAAGTTTGGGCATAGAGGATGTAATCATCCAGTGAAGGATTTAGAAAAGAATATGGTTCACATTACATCACAAAATCATGGGTATGTAGTTAATGAATTGCCAGCGGATGTAGTAGCAACTCACATAAATATAAATGATGGAACAATAGAAGGAATGAAACATACTAAGTTACCAATATATTCAGTTCAATTCCACCCGGAAGCAGCTGCAGGGCCAAAGGATAGCGAATATATATTTGATAAGTTTATGGAATATGCACTATAGGAGGATTTAAGGATGGCATTAAATAAAGATATAAAGAAAGTATTAGTTATAGGGTCAGGACCAATTATTATAGGACAGGCAGCAGAATTTGATTATTCAGGAACACAAGCCTGCCAGGCATTAAAAGAAGAAGGGATAGAAGTTGTTTTAGTAAACTCTAACCCAGCTACTATAATGACGGACAAAGAAATAGCAGACAAAATTTATATAGAGCCATTAACAGTAGAATTTGTGGAAAAAGTTATTGCAAAAGAAAGACCAGATAGTCTGCTTGCAGGAATGGGAGGACAAACTGGACTTAATCTAGCTGTTGATCTGCATGATGCAGGAATTTTAGAAAAATATAACGTTAAGGTTATTGGAACATCAATAGAATCTATCAAAGAAGGTGAAGATAGAGAACTATTTAGAGATATGATGAACAGAATCAATGAACCGGTTATTACTTCTGAAATAGTAACTGATATGGAATCAGGATTGAATTTTGCAAATAAGATAGGATATCCAGTAATAGTAAGACCAGCATATACACTTGGTGGAACAGGTGGAGGAATAGCTAATAATGAAGAAGAGCTAAAAGTTATTTTAGCATCAGGATTACAGCTGAGCACAATAGGGCAGGTATTATTAGAAAAGTCAGTTAAGGGATGGAAAGAAATAGAGTATGAAGTAATGAGAGACTCTTATGGAAACTGCATAACAGTATGTAACATGGAAAATATCGATCCAGTTGGTATCCATACAGGTGATAGTATAGTAGTAGCACCATCACAGACTTTATCAGATAAAGAATATCAGATGCTAAGAACAGCAGCAATTAATATTATAAATGCCGTTGGTATAGAAGGTGGATGTAATGTGCAGTTTGCCTTAAATCCAAATTCATTTGAATATGCTGTAATTGAAATAAATCCTAGAGTTTCAAGATCATCAGCACTTGCCTCAAAAGCAACAGGATATCCAATAGCTAAGCTTGCAGCTAAAATAGCTTTAGGATATGGATTAGATGAAATAAAGAATGCAGTAACTCAAAAAACTTATGCATGCTTTGAACCAACACTTGATTATGTAGTAGTTAAAATTCCAAAGTGGCCTTTTGATAAGTTCTTTACTGCAGATAGAGAACTTGGAACTAAGATGATGGCAACTGGAGAAATAATGGCTATCGGGGCTAACTTAGAAGCTGCTTTATTAAAGGGAATAAGAAGTTTAGAGATAGGAAAATATTCATTAGATCATCCTAAGTTTAAGGAAATGAGCATAGCACAGCTTAAAGAAATAGTTATGAAACCAGATGATGAAAGATTATTTGCCTTAACTGAAATGATCAGAAGGGATTATAGAATAGAAAGTATTGCAAAAATTACAGGGATAGATATATTCTTCTTAGAAAAATTCAAATGGATAGTTCATGAAGAAACAAGATTAAAATTATCTTCAATAGATAAATTAGATAAAGAATGGTTATTAATGCTTAAGAAAAAAGGATTTTCTGATAAGGCTATTGCAGATATGTTAAGAGTAACACCTGATGATATCTATAGATTAAGAAATATCTGGAACATAAAGCCAGCATATAAGATGGTTGATACATGTGGTGGAGAATTTGAAGCATTATCACCATACTATTACTCAACTTATGAGCAGTTTGATGAAGTTGAAGTTTCTGATAAGAAAAAAGTAATCGTAATAGGATCAGGTCCAATAAGAATAGGTCAGGGAATAGAATTTGACTATGCTTCAGTACACTGTGTAATGGCGCTAAAGAAGATGGGAATTGAGACTATCATAGTAAATAACAATCCTGAAACTGTAAGTACGGACTTTAATATATCAGATAAGCTTTACTTTGAACCATTAACTGAAGAAGATGTATTAAATATAATTGAAAAGGAAAATCCAGATGGAGTAATTCTGCAATTTGGTGGACAGACAGCAATTAAGTTGGCTAATTTCTTAAAAGAAAAAGGAATAAAAACATTAGGAACTACAGCAGACCAGATTGATATGGCTGAAGATAGAGAAAAGTTTGAAGAACTTCTTGAAAGGTTTAATATAGCAAGACCAAAAGGAAAAGGTGTATGGAATTTAGAAGAGGGAATTGAAGAAGCTAGAAGACTAGGGTTCCCAGTATTAGTAAGACCTTCATATGTTTTAGGTGGACAAGGAATGGAGATCACTCATGATGAAGAGGAGCTTACTTACTACTTAAAGAATGCATTTATGAAAGATAAGAAAAACCCAATTCTAATAGATAAGTATTTAATGGGTAGAGAAATAGAAGTAGATGCAATATCTGATGGAGAAAATATATTAATTCCAGGTATAATGGAACATTTAGAAAGAGCAGGGGTTCACTCAGGTGATTCTGTAACAATGTATCCAAGCCAGAATATCAGCGATAAGATTAAAGCAGATGTATTAGATTATACTAAAAAGTTAGCTTTAGCTATTGGAATTAAAGGTATGATAAATATACAATTTATTGAGTTTGATGGTGAGCTTTATGTAATTGAAGTTAATCCAAGAGCTTCAAGAACAGTTCCGTATATAAGCAAAGTCAGTGGAGTGCCAATAGTAGATATAGCAACTAAGGTAATGCTAGGAGCTAAATTGGCTGATTTAGGATATGGCGTAGATGTATATCCAGAGCCAGAATTAGTATCAGTAAAAGTACCAGTATTCTCAACACAAAAGTTACCTAAAGTAGAAGTATCTTTAGGACCTGAAATGAAATCTACTGGGGAAGTATTAGGCGTAGGCAGAAACGTAAAGGAAGCTTTATATAAAGGCTTTGTGGCGGCTAATATGTATCCAGGTATGGAAAATTGCAAGATACTTGCAACAATTAATAAACATGATAAAGCAGAATTCTTACCAATAGCAAAAGTATTAGCTAGTTCAGGATATAAGTTTGTAGCAACAGAAGGAACTTGTAAATTATTAAATGAAGCTGGCATAGAAGCAGAATTAGTAAGAAAGCTTCATGAAGAAGAACCTAATATATTAGATGTTGTTAAGAAAAAGGAAGTAGATTTAGTGGTGAATACACCAACTAAGGGAAATGATTCTAAGAGAGATGGCTTCTTAATAAGAAGAGCAGCTGTTGAAAGAAATATAGGAGTAATAACTGCCTTAGATACTTTAAGAGCAATAGCAGACGTAAAGGCTGAGGAAATTGGCAATATGGACTTAGAAGTCTTTGATATGGCAAATATATAAGTATGTTATAGCTATGAAAACTGTAAATTGAATTAAGAATCTTTATCCCTAAATAAACAATATAGCTAAAAGTTTTAAATTCGTTTCATTCAAACAATAAAACTTTCTTAACGCTATATTGTCTATTTATAGGATAAGATTCTAAAATTCAATTTAATGTTTTCTCCGCTATAGCATACTTTTTTATTGTAGAAAATGTTGAAACTCCTTGGGGTGTTTTTAAAAATTAATAATGTTAATTAAGTAAAGTCACTACAAGTAGGTAATGGAGTATAAGGATATTTTTATTTAATAAAAGAAAATTATAGAAAAAGTTATTGACTCCGAACAAGTGTTCTGATAATATTAATTACAGAAAGAACGTTTGTTCGGAGGAGTGCGGTATGAATATGAGTAATGGAATTTTTGTTAAATTAAACTATAAGAATATAGGAGAACTAAATAGTTTTATTTATGATAAGACCAATGGAATAGATAATAATAGAGATAAATATGTTATGTGTGCAGGAAAATATGATAAGAGTGGATGGACTATTGTGTTCCAAGCAAAAACAATTAGTGAAGCAGAAGAATTAGTAAGCAGAAATAAAAGAAAAAGAAATCAAATTATGCAGACACAAATGGCAGAAAGCAATAGAGTTTCGCTTCCATCATGGATGTAGGATTTATCAGTGATTTTTTATATGTTAAAAATTGAGTAGATTTACCTTAATGAAAGGTATAAAATATTTATTAGTAACATATATAATGGAGTGAGGTCACTATGGATAAAAAAGAAATGCCAATAGGATTTTTAGATTCTGGACTTGGTGGATTAAGTGTGATGAAGGAAGCAATAAATATAATGCCCAATGAAGATTATATTTATTACGGAGATTCAAAAAATGCACCATATGGAACTAAAACGGCAGAAGAAGTTAAAGCGCTTACTTTCAGCGTGGTGGAAAACTTATTAAATAAAGGTGTTAAAGGAATAGTTGTAGCTTGCAATACTGCAACTAGCGCAGCAGTTGCTGATTTAAGAATAAAATATCCTGAACTTCCTATAGTAGGGATAGAACCAGCATTAAAACCAGCAGTAACAAGCGAAAAGATTGGAAATGTTTTAATTATGGCTACTCCTATGACATTAAAAGAAGCAAAATTTCATAGATTACTTGATAGATATAAAGACATGGGTAAAAAAATTATTCCAGTGCCTTGTGGGGGCTTAATGGAATTTGTTGAAAGCGGAGTATTAAGTGGAGATGAGTTAGATCAATATTTAAAAGAAAAATTGTCACCATTTATGCAAGAAAAGATAGGACAAATAGTATTAGGATGTACTCATTATCCTTTTGTTAAACCTGCAATTGCTAAGTTAGTTGGACCAGAAGTAGATATAATAGACGGAAGCTTAGGTACATCAAAGGAAATTAGAAGAAGACTAGCTGAAAAGGGATTATTATCGGATAAACAAGAAAAAGGAAAAATAGAAATCATTAATTCTTCAGGGAAGGAAGAATTAATTAAGTTAAGCTGGCAGTTAATAAAAGAATAAATAAATATTACTTATAACAAAGAAAAATTAATCTTTGTTATAAGTTTTTTTATTTTAAAAAATATGTAAAAAAAGGTAGGATAAAAAAATATAAAAAAGTTTGTTAAAAGGTTGACAAAATATTATCGAAGGAATATTATATAACCATAGAAAGAATTTTCAGAAAATTTAAAAAAAGGAGTTTTGGTTATGAGTACAAATATAAAAGTTAAAGATTTTTTAGGAGAAAAATTTAATACAGAAGATGCTATATTATTAAGAGAAGTCATTAAAAGCAATTTATGTGATGGGGTCGTATTAGATTTCGCAGGATATGACAGAGTACCTACAACTTTTTTAACTTGCTTATTAAGTGACTTAATGACTAAGCTTGGAAGAGAGTATGTTTTTAAACAAATAGATGTTAAAAATTTATCAAATTACAGAGATTATTCAAGAGTTGTTTTAGGGACTACCTTTTAACTATATAAATCGGGAATTGAGGTGAAGAGCTATATTTGAAAGAATATGTGGCTCTTTTTTTATTTATTCATTAAAATTGAAGTGAAAATTCATATTCTTCTTGAATTAAGGTAGATAAATATGATAATAATAAACTATACAAATAAATGAAAGAGAGGAACATTTTTATGAAAAATCCAATAGTAACAATTGAAATGGAAAACGGAGGAGTAATAAAAGCAGAATTATATCCAGAAATAGCTCCAAATACAGTAAGAAACTTTATAGACTTAATTAATAGAGGATTTTATGATGGGATTATATTCCATAGAGTAATTCCAGGATTTATGATTCAAGGAGGATGCCCAGAAGGAACTGGTATGGGAGGCCCTGGATACAGCATAAAAGGTGAATTCTCAAGAAATGGTTTTAAAAATGAATTAAAGCATAAAAGAGGCGTTCTTTCAATGGCAAGAACTATGATACCTGATTCAGCAGGAAGCCAATTCTTTATAATGGTAGCAGATGCTCCACACTTAGACGATCAATATGCTTCATTTGGTAAAGTTATCGAAGGAATGGAAGTAGCAGATAAAATAGTAGCTTCTAAGACTGATTACAATGATAGACCATATGAAGATCAAAGAATGAAAAAAGTAACTGTTGAAACTTTTGGTGAAAAATACGAAGAACCAACTATAATTGAAGATTAGTCCTTAAAGTTTAAAGGAGTAAAGTGATGGCAGTAAGAAATAAATGTATTTTGACTTATGGTTTAACTAAGGAAGAATATGAAAAGCTAAAGAGATTGCCTTATAAAGTAGTAGAAATTACTAAAGAAATGGGCTCACTTAAAGTAAGTGAAATACTTGAGGGAAAAGAAGCAGAAGTTCCAAGCGAACAAGAAATAAAAGAAAAAGCAATATTCTACAATGATTTTATGCCGCAGGAAATGAATAAGATGATTCAAACTACAAGAAAAATTGTAAAAGGCGGTATATTAGCAGTAGTTACACCAATATCAAAAAACTGGTCTGTAAACTATTATGTAGATCACTTAATTCAAGAAAGAGAAGCTTACTCTAAAAAATAAAAGGGGAATAAGTTATGAGTAGAGTTGGGGAAAAAATTAAAGAAGCAAGATTAAAATCAGGAATTACTCAAAAAGCTTTAGCTAAAAAGCTAGGAGTAGCGGAAAAATATTTAAACGAAGTTGAAATGGGTAGAAAGGTTGCCCAAGAATCTTTTATAAATAGAGCTGCTAAGTTATTAAATGCCGATTTAAATGATGTAAGCATGGTAGTTACTGATGAAGATTTAATGGAAGAAAGAAAAAATGAAGCAGTAAATAAAAAACCTGCAAAAATTGAAACTAATGAAGTATGGAATGATGCTTTTGCTTCAGTATTAAAAAGCGTACCTGTATATGGGTATTCATTAAACAAAGCAAAAGATAGAAGAGAATTACCAGTACGTTCTAATAAGATAGAAGGTTATCCTCAAGATAAAGTTTTATATCTAGAAATTGAGGATAATGAAATGTCAGGTTTTAGAATGATGCCAGGCGATTTAGCCTTTGCTCATTTAGTAAAAGAAATAAGCAATAATGGATTTTTCTTAGTTGAATATAAAGGAAAGAGAAAGATAAGACAAATTAAAAGTCTTGGAAATTCAAAGGTTCTTTTAGTAAGCAACGGGGGAGCTCTTATGACTGAAACTGCAGAAGTAAAAGAAATAGAAGTCTTAGCTAAATTAGAAAGAATAGAAATAAAATTATAAGAAGTGCCGAAAGGCACTTTTTTTTATACTAAAAACATATATTGTTATAAACTAATATAATGAGGTGTTAAATATAGAAACTAATTTAGGATTATTAAAGGGTCTTCCAAAGGAAGTCCTTAGTAAATTAAATATTTCTAGTGCATATCTTTCAGGTGA
>CAKVNP010000007.1 GCA_934777095.1 uncultured Clostridium sp.
ATAAATTATTATTAAGTTATTCAATATGCAAATAATTCATAAAATTTTGAAAATTTATTTTAAATTTCAGGAGTCGAAAAAAATTACAAAAAGTAGAAAATAATAAATGTAAAAAATTTAAATAATTAATAGAATTTTGGTTTATTTAAACGTTTAAAAAGTAAATATTTGACGATATTTTGATAAAAAGTGATAGAGAATAAAAAAATAACACACGCAAAACAATAATTAAGGGCATTATTAATTTTGAAAAATATTCGTAAAAAAAGTTAAAAGAAAAAGTGTTATTTTAAATAAATGAAGTATAATTAAATCAAAGTTGCAATATAGGATATAAATTGAATTATTTTATAACACAGAAATAAAATGGTATAATAGTTAGGGATTAAAAATTATTATATAAAATGTAAGGAGTTAAAATGAATAAAAAAATTAAATATTTATCAATTATAATTGTGGCAGTTATTATTATTTTTATAGCAGGAGGAGCTATAAAAAATAATTCAGCAATAAATAAATTGTTTTCTAATAAATCAGATAGTAAAGAAAGCGGCCAGCAAGAAATATCAGATAATACAAAGGTAGATGATAATCAGCAGCAGGTAGTAGAAGAAGAACAGGATAAACAGGAGGCAGAACCAGCAGAAGAAGCTGAAAATATCAATGATGAAAGCCAAGTTCAATATATAGATATAGCTGCTGAGCAGGTGCAGATACCTATACTTATGTATCATTCTATCTCTGCAGCAGACCCTGAAAACGGACTGTTAGTAGCACCTGAAGAATTTGAAGCGGAAGTTGCATATTTAAAGGAAAACGGCTTTACTACATTATCATTAGGTGAAGCTGTTGAGGCAATGAAAACTGGACATGTTCCTGAAAAGCCAGTTGTAATCAGCTTTGATGATGGATATGTAGATAATTATACTGATGCTTTTAATATCTTAAAGAAATATGAAATGAAGGGGACATTTTTTATAATAACTGATAATACAGATGGTGGGGGATATATGTCACTTGATATGTTAAAAGAGATGAGGGATGCAGGAATGGATCTTGAAAATCATACAGCTCATCATTTGGATTTAAGCACTTTATCTTATGATGATCAGTTGGAAAGCATTAAAAGTGGACAAGACTTCTTGAAAGAAAATGCTGGTGTAGATAGCGAATTTGTCTGCTATCCGTCTGGCAAATATAATGACACAACAATAGAAGTGTTAAATGCACTAGGCATTAAAGGTGCTGTTACTACTGAATATGGCATAGCTACGGCTGCAGATGGCAATTATGAACTGAAGAGAATTAGAATAGCTCCAATGTCCATAGATACTTTTGCAAGTATATTTTCCTCATTTACAGAATAAAGCTACTATGCAATAATAAATTAAATAATTGCTTAAAATAAGATAAGCGATGTTTTATTATATTACCCTAGGAGGTATGGAAATGGCGAAAATAACTAGCAAAAACAATGATTTATTAAGAGATTCAAAGAGAACTACATCACCTAAAATATATAGCTTATTATGTGACTTAGTAAATGATGATAGAGAAGACTTAGCTGAATTAGTATTAAAGGTGGATTATTTAATAGAATATGCCAATAATGCAGCAAAGGGAAAGGATTTTAATGAAGCTTCAGAAACTATTAAAAGAGCAGAAGATAGAATTAAAATGCTAAAAAGAGATAATGTTGATGTATCTCAACTTGTTTATTTAATGGAAGGTGTTCAAAAAAAGATAAAAAAATAAGGCAGTTAATACTGCCTTGTTTTTTTATTATCTTCTTTTTTTTCTGTTAGCTACTTCAACATTTACTCTTCTCTTATTGATCTTGTGACCAGAACATTTTTCAACAACTTGCTTGTGGATTTGATGGTCTACATTTACGAATGTGAAGTTTTCAAGTATATCGATATCTCTTATTTGAGATCCGCCAACTTTTGCTTTATCCTTAATGTAGTTTAATAATGTTTTTATTGATAATCCATCTCTCTTACCGATAGAGAAGAATAATCTTACATCTTCCTTCTTAGGAGCAGATAATGCATCGTTAGTGTAGTCAAATGATAATTTATTTTTAAATTGATTTTGTATTAATGAAGCAATAACTTCTTTAGAATCATATTTTTCACATAATTCTTCAGCTATTTTAGTGAATCTTGAGTTATCTTTAGAATCATCTATTATTGAACTTACTTCTTCCATTAATATAGCAAATTTATTTTTGTATATTTCTTCAACTGTTGGAACAGATTTTTTAGTGATGTTTCCTTTAGTTACATTTCTAATTTGTTTTAAGAATCCGAATTCTTTTGGTATAATTATGCTGTAAGCAGTTCCTTCTCTACCAGCTCTACCAGTTCTACCAATTCTATGTACATATGATTCTATGTCTTGTGGTAATTCGTAGTTAATTACGTGAGTAACACCATCAACGTCAATTCCTCTAGCAGCAACATCTGTAGCAACTAAGAATTTAAGTGCTCCTTGTTTGAACTTAGCTAAAGTCTTCATTCTTTGAACTTGAGACATATCACCATGCATACCTTCAACCATGTATCCACGGCTTTGCATTGAGCTTACTAATTCATCAACGCCTCTCTTAGTTCTGCAGAAGATGATTCCAGCAGCTGGATTATCGAAGTCTATTAATCTGCAAAGAGCTTCTAATCTTTGGCTGTGATTAACTTCATAGAAGTGTTGGCTGATAGTTGAACCTGTCATTTCTTTTTTAGCAATAGCTACGTGAGCAGCATCAGCTTTTAAGTATTTTTTAGTTAATTTCTTAATTTGAGCAGGCATTGTTGCTGAGAATAATAAAGTTTGTCTTTCTTCAGGAATACTCTTCATTATTTCTTCCATATCATCAATGAATCCCATGTTTAGCATTTCGTCAGCTTCATCTAGAACTAAGAACTCAACTGTTTGTAGTGGTAAGTTTCCTCTTCTTATGTGGTCTAATACTCTACCAGGAGTACCAACTACTATGTTAGCTTTCTTTAAGTCTCTAGTTTGATGATGGATTGGAGCACCACCATATACTGCTACGATATTTAAATTTTCGTATTTTGATAACTTAACTAGTTCATCATGAACTTGAATAGCTAACTCTCTTGTTGGAGCTAAGATAATTGAGCTGATAGCTTTTCTGTTTTTGATGTTGTTTAACATTGGTAAACCGAATGCTGCTGTCTTACCTGTTCCAGTTTGAGCTTGCCCTATCATGTCTTGTCCATTAATAGCAACCGGAATTGCTTCAGCTTGGATAGGAGAAGGAGCTTTAAATCCTAAGTCATCTATTGCTTTTATTAAACTCTCCTTTAAACCTAAATCATTAAATGTTAATTCTGTCATAAAATA
Source organism: uncultured Clostridium sp. (assembly GCA_934777095.1). Classification (GTDB taxonomy): domain Bacteria; phylum Bacillota; class Clostridia; order Clostridiales; family Clostridiaceae; genus Clostridium. The sequence goes on from CAKVNP010000007.1 coordinate 3,367, forward strand.
TCCTCTTTCATTCTTTATATTGTGATCTATTTCTTTAAAAATAATTGTCTTATAAAGTAAAGAATCTAAAAAAGATTCTTATATATTATAATTTTTTTTAATTTAAACAGTGTTCAAATTAAAATCGCACTATGTATTAATAACTTATCTTAGTATATAGTAAAAAAAACATTTATGCACTAAGTATTTATTGTAAAAATAAAAAATAGGTAGAAAAATTATAAAAAAATGCGTTAACAGTAAGAAAAAATTGAAAAAAAATATTTAGTAGTTGACAACTTTGTAAAAATAGTTCAAAATAACAAATTGGAAAAAACATTAAACGCAGCAAGGATTATGATGTTATTGTGTTATAAGAGCAGATGGGCGGCTTATCTACCCATTTGCTCTTTTTTATTGAAAAAACATCAATAATCAGCTGATAGATAATCAAAAAAATATATAGGGGGAATAATGAGAACGATATTTAAAGACAAACAATTTATCAAAACTATGATAGCATTAGCTATTCCTATAACTCTGCAAAGTTTAATAACTTCATCATTAAACCTAGTAGATAATATAATGATAGGAAAGCTAGGAGAAGCAGCAATAGCAGCTGTAGGATTAGCAAACCAGTATTTCTTTGTATTTACTTTATGTATTATGGGAGTTAATGCTGGTGCAAATATATTTATGGCCCAGTTCTGGGGTAAGAAGGATATAAGAAATATTAAAAAGATGTTAGGTATAGATATAAGTGTAGGCTTTATAGCAACATTTATCTTTGGAGCATTGGCCTTCTTTTTCCCAAAAGTTATTATGTCAGTATTATCTAAGGATAGCAGAGTAATTGCTTTAGGAAGTGAATATTTAAGAATAGTAGCTTTAGGTACTATCTGTATTAATATAACTCAAGGTTATTCATCAGCGCTTAAGAGTACTGAACAGCCTTCTTTACCGATGTTTGCAAGTTTAATTGGTGTATTAAGTAATGCATTTTTAAACTGGGTATTTATTTTTGGTAATTTAGGATTTGATGCCATGGGAGTTAAAGGTGCAGCCATTGCAACTACTTTAGCAAGAATAATTGAAATGATGTTTATTGTAGTAGCAGTTTATGCTAAAAAGAATATAGTAGCTGGTAAGTTAAATGAATTAATTAATTTCAATATGACCGATATTAAGGGATACTTTAACGTTTCAACTTCTGTAATACTTAATGAATTAGTCTGGTCCTTAGGAATGACAGCATATACAGTGTCATATTCATACATAGGTACTGGTGCAGTAGCAACTATGCAGATTGCTAATACTTTAAATAATATGTTTATGGTATTATGTACAGGCCTTGGAGTATCAGCAGCTATTATGGTAGGAAATAAGATTGGTGCCGACCAAGAGGATGTAGCAATAGACTATTCTAAGAAAATAGGTATTGTAGCACCTTCATTAGGTATTATTTTAGGAATTATCATCTGGTTTACTGCACCTTTAGTAGTTAAGCCATTTAATGTTACAGCGGCTACTTATGCAGATACAATTAAGATATTAAAGATAATGGCGATATTCTCAACATTAAGATTCTTTAACGTTGTAATGATAATTGGAGTATTTAGAGGCGGCGGAGATACTTTATTCACTATGCTTGTTCAATTAGGAACAGTATGGTTTTATGCAGTTCCAATAGCGTTTATTGGTGCAATAGTATTTAAGCTGTCAGTAGAAGCAGTATTTTTCTTAATCTGCACAGAAGAATTAGTAAAACTATTCTTCACAGTACCAAGACTAAAATCATGCAAATGGATCAGAAACGTTATTAGTTAATGATGAATTATGAATGCTGAATGATGAATTAAGGTGAAAAGTCCTCTTAGGAGGATTTTTTTTTTATATGATAAAAGGAACCCTCCTAAGAGAGTTCCAACCTACATTCATCATTCGTAATTCATAATTCATCATTACTTAGGTAGTTTGCTGCCTATTATTTCTTGTACTCTTGCTGGTAAGGTATCTTGTTCTTCTTTAGAAAGGCCATCTACTTCTATCATAGGGTGGAAATAGATATCTACAGTGCCTTTTCTAAGCCAAGGTCCTTTTCCGTGTTCCATAATCTTATATGTTCCACTAATAGTAACAGGGATAATAGGACATTTTGATTTAGTTGCCAATTTAAAGCTTCCGGCCTTAAATTCATTCATTTTATCGCCTTTACTTCTAGTTCCTTCAGGGAAGATAACCATTGAATAACCATTTTTAAGATTTTTAATTCCTTTAATAATAGCTTCACTAGATTTTCTTAAATTAGATCTATCCATGAATACGCAATGCATAGCTCTCATCCAGCTTCTAACCATTGGCACTTTTTCTACTTCTATTTTTGAAATAAAGCCTGTTAGTATTGGTATTTGAGTCATATATATTGGAATATCAAAATTACCTTGATGGTTTCCTACAAATAATACAGTTCTATCTTGAGGTATATTTTCTAATCCATGTCTGTTAATTTTAACGCCAGCTACTCTTAGTAATGAGTTAGCCCATATTTTTGTTATCTTATTAGTCAGAACATTACTTTCCTCTATGCGACCTTTTTTGGCTAAATGGCTGCTTCTTAAATAGAAAGGCATGCTGATTATTAAGCTTAAGAAAAACCAGATAAACCAAATAATCGTTCTTATCATATTGTTCAACTCCTCCATGTAATGTTTTCTACATAAAAGTATACTAAAAAAATACCTAATAGAAAACTTAAAAACATAAACAAATTGTAAAAAGTTCTCATATATTAATAACTATGAGAAATAATTTGAGGTGCATAGCTTTTGGAAGAGACCAAAAAGGGAAAGTTATTTGTAGAATTTGGCGAGGGTGTTTATCCTAATAAAATAGAATTACCAAGGAAATATACTTTGACCCATTCTGATGAAACAGGAGATCTGTATCTTGTTGTAGGAAAAGACTATGATTATAGTAAGATAAATGAAACTAGGGATGAAGTATTAGGTAATTGGATTAAGGAAAAGGATGAATATATACTTATATGTGAAGTCCTTTTAGATAATGATAAAGGTGTCAGCGGCACTATTATTAGAGATACTATATTCAGACGTGAGCTGCCATTGGCCATTGGAGCCATTATTAGAGGCGATAAAGATGCAATTAATACTGTTGATGGATGTTTAAATGCAAAAATTATGATTAAATTTAAATCAAAAGTGGCAGAATATAATGTAGTTGAGCAGTGGGGCGTAGTAAGTGATTATTTAAGTAAGATGCGTAGTGAGTTTAATGAATCATTTCCTTTACAGCCCATAGGCAGCAATTTTGCTAAGCCTTATCCACCAAATACTAATGTGATATTGCCGCCAACACCTAAAAATATATGGAGGAATATATCAGAGGCATTGGTTACTATGCTTGGCTCATATATTCGTACAGAAGTAGAGCTTTCATTTGGCAGAAGGACTCCATATTGCTTGATAAATACTAATATTTTAGATGTAAGGCAGGTAAATAATTACGGACCATGCAGCAGGGAGTATGAAGTAACAGTAGGGGTAAGGGCTGGCAGGAACCCACCACCATATAATAACTTGATTATTACTTTCTTAATTAATGAAAATAGAGTTACTGTAAAATCAACTAAAAATCCTCGAGAATAATAAATAGAAAAAATTGACACAAGAGAAAAATTATAATAAAATAAATTGTGTTAATAGTGTGCTCCTATAGTTAAATGGATAGAATAATCCCCTCCTAAGGGATAGATACAGGTTCGATTCCTGTTGGGAGTACCATATACTCTATAAAAGATTATTTTTTAGTAATAAGGTGCAAAAAATTACTATGGATTAATAGTTATCATTAATATATAATAGCTATAATAAATATAACGGACTATATTTATTGTATTTTACAAATGAAGAGGAGAATTAAAATGGCATTAGGAATATTAGCAATTATATCTATAATAATAATTATTGCATCTATAGCATGCCTTTTAGCGGTTGCTTTAAAGCAAGGTAAGGCTGTAGAAAATAATACAATATTTACTTTAGTAGCAGTGGTAGTTGTAGTAATAGGAGCTATTGTATTTACATCTAATCCAAGTAACTATGTTATGCAGAAATGTGTAGCTGGTTTATGGGTTGTTTTAGCTGTAGCAGCTAGATTTATTAAAGGAAAAGATAACTTCAGCTTAGCAAGAGTTTTATTATCTGTTTCAATTATTGGAGTAGTAGCACAATATTTATTATTTTAATATTAAAAAAGCGATATCAATTAGATATCGCTTTTTTTATCGAGAATTATTTCTTTTCAATTAAACTTTTACCCTTTTCAAGGAAGAATAGAATTGCTCCACCGATTATAAAGTATACAAAGCTGAAAGTGCTTAAATCCATAGCAGCTTTTGGAACTTCTAAAGTAGTTGGTCCCATAAATACTGCATATAAAGAGCCAATCATTAATCCTAATATTAAGTAAATCATTTGAGATCTATGCTTTTGTAATTCAATTTTAATTATTCTTATTGTTGAAATTATTCCTGTTATTACGCCAAGGCCAAAAATAATTAATACTGGCAGGTATGAAAAATTTAATGATAAAAATTCTTTTATTGCATTAATAATTCCAGTGTAAAGTCCAAATATTAATAATAGTGTTGAACCAGATATTCCTGGAAGCACCATAGCAGATATAGCTATCATTCCTGCAACGAATACATAAAGTATTAGACCAAATGATAAATGGTCTATTGATAGCTTCATTCCTTCACCAGAAGGATTAAAGTAAGTAATTAAGGCAACGATAGTAATACCAATGATAGTAAATATAATATTTTTATAGTTACCTATTATGGCTTCTTTTTCTGATTTAATGATTAAAGGAATAGCGACTATTATAAGACCTATAAAAATCGAGCTTATTTTATAAATTTGTTCATCAAAAATTGATGCTAAGAATAATACTGATAGGACCATTCCTGTTATCCAGCCGATTCCAAGCTTGATTAAGAAAAAGATTGCTTTCTTTTTCTCTTCGATGGAATTTTTAGAAGTCAAAGTATTTAGTGAGTTGATAAACTCATCATAGAATCCTAAAATAAATGCAATAGTACCGCCTGAAACGCCAGGAACACTATCAGCTAACGCCATAAAAAAGCCACGTAAGCAGTTAACAATAAACATAATTCACCTCGTATTTTCAATTTTATACTAAATACTAGTATAGACATTATTGTAAAATAAATAATAATAAATAACAAATAAATTAGAAGAAAACTAAGAAATTTTAACAAGATTTTAATATAATATTCATGTTTAGAGGATGGTAAATTATATCATATATTAGAAACCTATGGTATAATATCTATTAAAAATAAAAAAACATAAGTTATATTAACCTTTAGGAGGATGATTAAATTTTGGACACCAGTTACTTGCAGATAGCAATATTATTAATTCTACTATTATTGTCGGCATTCTTTTCAATGTCAGAAACAGCACTTACTGCTTTGAGCAAGATTAGAATTCGCCATATGGTAGATGAAGACATAAAAAACGCTAAGTTGGTGGAAAAGCTGACCGAAGACCCTAATAAGCTTTTAGGAGCAATTTTAATAGGAAATAATATTGTAAATATAGGAGCATCAGCATTAGCAACATCAATAGCAGTAGCAAAATGGGGAGAAAGTGGAGTTGGAATTGTTACAATTGTTTTAACTATAGTAGTACTTATTTTTGGTGAAATTACACCAAAATCTATAGCAAAGCAGAAGTCAGAAAGTGTATCACTTGCTGTAAGTAGACCAATTTCTATAGTAGTAAAATTATTAAAACCATTTATAGCATTATTTACAGGAATATCAGCTATATTTATTAAATTAGTAGGATGCGATCCAAAAGCAAATGAACCTTTTATTACAGAAGAAGAATTAAAGACCATGGTTGGTGTAAGTGAAGAGGAAGGCGTTTTAGAAGATGTAGAAAAAGAAATGATTTTCAACGTTTTTGATTTTGCGGATTCCCAAGTTAAAGATGTCATGGTACAAAGAGTTGATATAGTTGCTGTAGATTCTGAAGCAAGCTATGAAGAAGTGTTAGAAGTAATTAAAACTGAGCAATTCTCAAGAATACCTGTATATAACCAGACAATAGATGATATTGTAGGAATATTAAATGTAAAAGACTTAATAATAGCAGGGCAGAATAAAGAGAATTTCAAAGTTGCTGATTATATGAGAGAGCCTCACTATACTTTTGAATTTAAAAAGATAGCACAGTTATTTAATGAAATGAAAAAATCAAGAAATCATATTGCTGTAGTATTAGATGAATATGGCGGAACTGTAGGAATAGTTACTATCGAAGATTTAATTGAAGAGGTAGTAGGCGATATAGAAGATGAATATGATGATTACAATAAAGAAATTGAAGTAATCAAAGAAGATGAATATGTGGTAGATGGAAGTGCTAAACTAGATGTCATCAGCGAGCTTATAGGAGTGAATATGGAATCAGAAGAGTTTGATTCTGTAGGAGGTCTGTTAATAGGCCAGCTAGGAAGATTCCCAGAAAAGAATGAAGAAATAGTATTAAATAGCATTAGATTTACCGTTGAAGAAATAGATAAAAATAGAATTAAAAAAGTGAGAATTTTTACGTAAAATAATTACTATAATGGCTGCTGCAATTAACTTGCAGCAGCCATTATGATTATGAGGTGAAATATGGATTATATGAAAGAGGCTTTAGCTGAAGCTGAAAAAGCATATGAAATAGGGGAAATCCCTGTGGGGGCTGTTATTGTAAAAGATGGCAAGATAATAGCCAGAGCTCATAATATGAAGGAAACTTTAAAATGTGCCACTAATCATGCAGAAATTCTGGCAATTCAAGAAGCAAGTAAAGCTGTAGGTGACTGGCGGCTTAGGGGTGCTGAAATGTATGTTACTTTAGAGCCGTGTGCGATGTGTACAGCTGCCATTGCAAATGCTAGAATATCTAAAATATATATTGGTACATTTAATAGGGATATGGGTGCCTGTGGAACTATATTAAATTTATTAGATTATGACATTTTTAATACAGAAGTAGAGGTAAAATGGTGTTATAATGAAGAGTGTAGTAAGATTATTACAAAATTTTTTGAAAAGAGAAGAAATAAATAGGTGGTGGGAATATGAATCCAATAGCCTTTGAGATTTTTGGGCTAGAAATAAGATGGTATGGGATATTAATAGCATGTGGCGTATTGCTTGCATTTTTAGTATCTGATATTTTATCAAAGAAAAAGGGAGTAAGTTTTGACAATATTATTGATGGATTCCTTTGGAGCTTTCCAATAGCAATAGTAGGAGCAAGACTTTATTATGTGGCCTTTGAATATAAAAATTATCATTCTTTTATGGATGTGATTAATATAAGACAAGGGGGCCTTGCAATTCATGGAGGGCTTATTGCTGGAATTTTAACTGCATATATTTATACAAAAGTTAAAAAGATTAATTTCTTAGAAATGATTGATGTAGTTATGCCTGGTATTATTTTAGCCCAAGCTGTTGGCAGATGGGGGAATTTTATGAACCAGGAAGCCCATGGTGGTGAAGTAACAAAAGAATTTATTAGTCACTTCCCTGAGTTTATTCAAAAGGGTATGCTGATAAATGGCACTTATTATCATCCTACATTTTTATATGAATCTATCTGCAATGTAATTATCTTTGTAATACTTATAATAATACTTATGAAGAAGAAAGAGCAGCATGGAATAGTAATAGGATCTTATATGGTACTATATTCAACTGCTAGATTCTTTATTGAAGGATTAAGAACAGATAGTTTAATGTTCTTTGGTTTAAGAATTGCCCAGCTTGTAAGTATAGCTGGTATAATAGGTGGAGTTATTCTAATTTGTTATGCAATTAAAAAATCTAAAAAAATCAGCTAACCTTCAGGGTGTTTTGATATTATTCAAAACACCCTGTTTTTTATTGCTTTAATTTATCTAAATTATTGTACAATCTCTACCAAAAACGCAAAAGTAAAGAGTAGAATTTACTTTTATACATCAAAATATATAAAATAATACTAAAATTTTTAAAAATAACAAAAAAATACAGAAAAATTCCATAATAAAACATATTAAAAAAGTTAGGTAAAGAAAATAATTTACCTTTTTGAAGGGGATGATATAATTAGTATTACCTTTATTTACACAAAAGATGAACTCAGGGAAGGAAGAACTTTATGGAGCATTTAGAAATTTTATCTCCAGGAAAAAAGATAAGAAATATTAGAAAAAAACTTGGTATAAAGCAGTATGAAATTACAGGTGGAGAAATAACGAGAAATTTAATCAGTATTATTGAAAATGATAAGGCGGCCTTAACTAAAAATGTTGCCAAGATTATAGCTGATAATATTAATAAAGCCTGTGATGAAAAAGAAATAGATTTTCACATAAGCTATCTGTATTTAATGGAAAGTGAAAAAGATCAGGCAATAAAGATTGTGGATAAGTATATAGAAAAAACATCTGTGGATAACTTTAATGATCTTCAAAAGCTGGAAAGATTTATTTCAACATATGATGTTGGTAATAGGAAGAGTATTGTCTATGAAAGAATTGCTGATTACTATAGAAGCATAAATGATTTTTATAAGAGTTATACTTATTATATTAGGGCTTATGAATCTTCTGCTAAGGAGATGAATCACTATAATGTAAAACTATTGCTTAAATTAAGTAGTATATGCCGTATATTCGCAAAATATGAAGAAGCTTTAGAATATAATAATCTGATAAATATAGATGATAGTATTTTAGAAATGGATCTTTCATTTGAGGTGTATCAAGATAGGATAGATTTATTTATGCTTTTAGAAAAATATGAAATGGCTTTGGCTGAAATTGAATATCTTGAAGATAAATATGAGGATATTCCAGCTGAAATATATCAGGTATTAATAGATACTAAAGCTAAATGTTTTGTTAAAAGCAAACGCTACAGCGAGGCTTTGGTGATACAGCATAATTTATTAGAAAATGATAATTCTACATATGATATATTGGCTATTAAGAGAAACTTATTAGAGATATATATGCTTTTAAGGGATAATAGAAATACTAGACGTATAATAAATGAATGTCTGGAGTTATTGAGTAATCCTAAGGAACAATATAAGCAACAGAAATATATCAATATTTTTTATTCAGTGGCAGCAGCAGCTTCCTCTATAGGAGAGCTAGATTTGGGAAAAGAATATTATATGCACTGCATTAATGCTTCTAAAAAGAATAAGGATATAGAAATGCTTTTAAAAGGCTTAGAAAGCTTATTTGACATATATTCTAAAGAAAATAATATAGAAGAAATTGATAGTTTAAAAAATGAGATGATAGAGATAATATCTATGAGAGCAGAAACTAAAGGCCATGTTTTAGTATTTAAAATTTTATCTTTTTATAATATGATAAATGACCAGGATACAATTAGTGGTTTTTTAAGTTTTGTTTTAGAGTAAGCTGCAAAGAAAATCTTTCTATTGAACAATATAAAAAATTATGATAGAATGATGAAGTATCAAAATTATATATGTAAAATATAATTGGTGAATACTGTATAGGTAAAAGAATTTTTCTTTATAAAGCCTATATAGTCATAGCATGAGGAGAGATGTCCGAGTGGTCGAAGGAGCACGCCTGGAACGCGTGTATAGGGGAAACTCTATCGTGGGTTCAAATCCCACTCTCTCCGCCATAGCCATGCTAGCTGGGGAGTCAGCGGTGCCCTGTAACCTGCAATCCGCTATAGCAGGAGTGAAGTCCTCACCTAGGTTTTAATTAATATGGTCTGTCCCTATGCAAGTGATGTTGATGGCCGGGTCCCACGCGACGTAAGACTGTGAACCTCGTCAGGTCTGGAAGGAAGCAGCGATAAGCAGAGCCCTGCGTGTGACGTGGATAAATCTTGCCTGAGTTAACTACATAGGTAACGCATATTGATTACTATCAAAGTGAGGTGCATGGTTTTTAAATGACCTTTCTTACTTGGAAAGAAAGGGTTTTTTAATGTATAAGAACTTTAGACTATAAATGTTATAGTCAAACAATATTTTCGGTTACTCTTCAATAGGATTAACAATATAGGACACAAAACAATAGGACAGAAAAATAGGGAAACTTCTTTTTGAACTGAGAAGGATCCCTATTTTTCTGTCCTTTTTTATTTTTTTATTAAATCAATAAACTGATATTGAAGTCCATCTTTTTCATTAGTTAATATTTCAGAAGAATAATCCACAGACCATTCATTTTCATCAACATGTGGGAAAGAGGTATCCCCTTCAAAGTCCTTTAGAACTTTTGTAAGATATAGCTTATCCGCATATGGCAGGAACTCATTATAAATCTGGCCACCGCCAATTATAAACACTTCCACAGGAGAATCCTTAAATCTGTTTATAATTTCTTCTTTACTGTGGATAATTTCAACATTTGGGTTATCCACAGAATAATTTTTATCTCTAGTTAAAATAACATGCTTTCTATTTGGCAGGACTCCAGGTAAAGATTCAAAAGTTTTTCTTCCCATAATAATAGTATTATGGGAAGTTATTTTCTTAAATCTTTTTAAATCCTCTGAAATATGCCATAAAAGCTTATTATCGCCGCCAATTATATTATTTTGTGCTGTAGCTACAATAATAGAAATCATTATATATGCACCTCCAGTAAATTTAAGATTTTATTATATTCCTAAATCAAATTTTAATTGAGGTTTAACTGGTTCGTAATCTACAAGTTCAAAATCATCAATTGTGAAATCGTAGAAGTTAGTTTTACCTTCTTTAAGGATTAATTTAGGTTGTTTGCTGCTAGGTGTTCTAGAAAGAAGCTCATTTGCTTGTTCTATATGTCTGTCATATATATGCAGGTTATCTACAACGTGCATAAATACTCCCGGTTTTAAACCTACATGTCTAGCAACCATCATCATTAATGCTACGTACTGCATTTTGTTAACGTGTCCAGCTACAAGATAATCTGACGATCTTTGGTGTAGGGTAACGTCTAGATATTCGCCTCTAGCAGACCATACTGTTAAGAATGCACAAGGATGCAACCCTGGTGTTTCTTCAAAGTCAGCATATTGATAAAGATCAATAATATGTCTTCTTGTATATGGCTCATTTTTTAGTCCGTCTAATAATTTGTTCATTAAATTGTATTTCTTTACAGTAGCGCCATATCTTTGTCCGATTGTATTTGAACCATTTACTTCCCAGTCTCTCCACCACATTATGCCGTACTTTTCTTCTAGGATAGATAAATCATTAGTCTGGTCTTGGTAAATCCATAAAATTTCTTTAATAGCAGATTTCCAAGCTACTTGTCTTAGTGTTGTAATTGGCAGTTCACCCTTGCTTATATCATATTTTTCAACCACTTGGTTAACGTAAATTGTATGGGCAGGAACGCCATCTTTGTATACAGGTCTTATTTTATGTCCTTCAGTACTTGTTCCGTTCTCAAGTATATCTTTAATTGCAGCTTTGAAAATACTGTCGGCTTTAGATACATAATTTGTTGTCATATGTTTTCACCTCTTTATATAAAACTATAAATATTATTTCATAATTAATGAAAAAGATAAAGTTTAAGTTGTAATAATTTATGTGGACATGGATAAAATTATCAATAAATAAAGTTATCAGAGTGAGGTTTATTAACTTTTTATTTATAAAAACTAGTGTATAATAATATTAAAGTTTATGAAAAAGAGAGGTAAGGACTTTGGCATATACTGCTTTATATAGAGAATGGAGACCTAGCACCTTTAATGATGTAGTAGGTCAGGAACATATAACAACGACTTTAAAAAATCAGATATTAAATAATAGAATAGCGCATGCCTATCTTTTCTGTGGAACTAGAGGTACAGGTAAAACTTCAACAGCAAAGGTATTTGCAAAGGCTTTAAATTGTCTTGATTTACATGATGGAGAGCCATGCAATAAATGCGAAATGTGTACAAAAATAAATAATGGTTTAGCGATAGATGTAACAGAACTAGATGCAGCTTCTAACAATGGTGTAGATAAAATCAGAGATATTATCGATGATGTAAAATATCCACCACAGGAAGCACGTTTTAAAGTATATATCATGGATGAGGTCCATATGCTTTCAGCGGGAGCTGTTAATGCATTTTTAAAGACTCTTGAAGAGCCCCCAGCTAATGTAATATTTATTTTGGCAACAACAGATCCACAAAAGCTGCCAATTACTATTCTTTCTAGATGTCAAAGGTTTGATTTTAAGAGAATAAATAAAAATGAAATTACCGGCAGACTTAGAAAAATAGTAACTGAACAAGGGGTAGAAGCTGACGATAAGAGCTTAAGCTTAATTGCAAGAGTTTCTGACGGGGCAATGAGAGATTCCTTAAGTATTTTAGACCAGGCTATTTCTATGGGGAATGGACATGTAGATTATGATACTGTTGTAGGAATGTTAGGCCTTGTTACAAATGAATATTTATTTACCTTAACTAATGCTGTAATTCAGCGTAATATTGAAAAGTGTATTTCTATAATTGAGGAAATAGTATATTCAGGAAAAGATATATACCTATTTATCAAGGATTATATTGAACATTATAGAAATCTTCTAATGGCTAAGGTTACTAATAACCCTGAAGAAGTATTAGATATGTCTGAAGAAAATATTGAGCTTATTAAAGAACAGTCTGGTAGATTAAGAGCTGAAGAAATAATGAGATGTTTAAAAATTCTTCAGGAGGCTGAAGTAAATGCTAAGGTAAGTAAGCAGGGAAGATTATATTTAGAATTATCTATAATAAAAATGTGCAAAATAGAATATGATACATCGAATGAAGTAATTTTAAGCAGGATTAATAGACTTGAAGAAAATTTAAAGAACGGCAAGATAACTGTAGCAGCTAATGCAGGTGCCCAGGCAGAAGTTAATAATGTAAGACATGCTGCTAATGCTTCTAAGCCTGCTGCACACAGTGCTAAAGCTCAGCCAAGAGCCGCTGTTCAGGGAAATGCAAATTCTAAACTTACAATTAATGAAGTACAGAGAGCATGGAAGGATATTCTAGAAAGATTTAAAGCTAGAAGAGCAATGATTATTTACGCTTCTATCTTAACAGGAAAGCCTATAGAGTGCAGCGCAGGAGTAATTACTATTCAATATGAAGAGGAATTTAGATTTAATGCAGATAGATTAAATAAAAATGAAAATAAGGTCATAATAAATGAAGTATTTTCAGAAGTATTCCAAGAGCCTCTAAAGGTTGAATTTGTAGTACAGGATGGTGCAGCACAGGAGAAAAGCGCAGAAGATGTGTTAATGGGTGCTTTTGGTGAAGGATTAGTAGATATAATTGATGAATAAGATGTAAAGTTCAGCAGAAAATAGTAATAAATAACTTTATTCTAGTAAAAAATACAAAAATACTTTATAATAGTGATAGATTTTTTTATTTAAGAGGAGGATTTTTTATGGCAAGAGGCGGATTCCCAGGAGGTTTCGGGGGAGGAAATATGAATAACTTAATGAAGCAAGCACAAAAGCTTCAAAAAGAAATGGAAGATATGCAAAAAAATCTTGAAAATAGCGAATTTGAAGCATCAGTTGGTGGCGGAGCTGTAGTTGTTAAGGTAAGCGGAAAGAAAGAAGTAGTATCTATAAAAATTAAAGAAGAAGTAGTAGATGCTGATGACGTTGAAATGTTAGAAGATTTAGTATTAAGTGCTGTAAATGAAGCATTAAAGAAAGCTGATGAAGCATCAGCAAGCCAAATGGGTAAATTAACAGGTGGATTAAATATTCCAGGAATGTTTTAATTAATTTACAGGACGAATAGATTAAGTTTATATATAGGCATACAAGATTTCTTGTATGCCTTTAATATAAAAGAAGGAGTGAAAAATATGGATTTTTATCCAGTTGCTATAGAAAAGTTAATTGAGGAATTTGCCAAGCTTCCAAGTATAGGACAAAAAACTGCTCAAAGACTTACATTACATATATTAAATCTGCCTGAAGAGGAAGTAAGGGAATTTGCTACTGCTTTAGTTAAAGCAAGAGGAACAATTAAGTATTGTTCTATCTGCGGAAACTTTACGGAAAGCGATCCTTGTCCGATATGCAGTAATCCAAGCAGAGATAAGCATGTAATCTGTGTTGTTGAACAGCCGAAAGATATCATGACTATGGAAAAAGTTAAAGAGTATAACGGAATGTACCATGTATTACATGGAAACCTTTCTCCAATGCAGGGAAGAGGACCTCAAGATATAAAGATAAGGGAATTGGTTGCTAGAATGAATGCTGATGTTAAAGAGGTAATTATTGCAACAAACCCAAATGTTGAAGGTGAAGCTACTGCTATGTATATTTCAAGGATATTAAAACCGCTTGAAGTAAAGGTAACTAGAATAGCGTCAGGACTGCCAGTTGGTGGAGACTTAGAGTATGCTGATGAAGTAACTTTATCAAAAGCTCTAGAAGGTAGAAAAGAAATTTAATATTAATTCGTATAGGACAATCTCCAAAAGGGAATTACTAAAATAAGTACATTTTTTTGGAGGATTATATGAATAAAAAGACTATTTTAGAATTAATATTAGGTAAATACGAAAATGAAGATGAAATTGATGAAGAACTAATAAGATGTATTAGAGAAGCAGTGTTGGAAATTGAAGCTGCACAGTCTATGTTTGATTATGTAAGTGATCCTAAGCTTATTGAAGCAGCTATATATAGGGAAGATGCGGCTAAAAAGAAATTCGAGTATTTAATAAGTCTAGCTAAGGAAAAACGCTTAAGTAAAACTATAGAGGGATAATAGATTAAGTGATATAATTTGTTTAAAGGCATAAAGTTATAATAAAGGGGTGGGGTCATGAGTATTGAAATGATAATTTTTGCTTTTATAGGGCTAGGTTTATTATATTTAGTAATCAAATTATTAAAATGGCCCATTAAAATTCTGATAAATGGAATAGTTGGCATAGTATTATTATATATAACAAACTTTATAGGAACATTTATAGGGTTTGTAATACCTATAAATGCAATAACTGCCCTGATAGCAGGATTTTTAGGGATTCCGGGGATTATATTTTTAATAATTTTTCAATTTATTTAACAAATAAGAGATTTGTTCAAAAAGAGATAGGGAACCTGATATT
>CAKVNP010000008.1 GCA_934777095.1 uncultured Clostridium sp.
GCTTAATAATCTTTTCTTTTCTTTTCTCATTTTTTATCCCCCTTAAAACTTTAGTAAGTTTAGCATAAAAAATTTCCTTTTTAAGCTTCAACTTACACCTAATAACTATGTTGGAATGTAGTTCCATTATTAAATATATCACATAATTCGTGTTTTTCAAGGTTTTTTCAATATTATTTTACATAATTTTGATTTATTTTTAACATTAATCATTAAAACTCGAAATATACACCCACATTTTTCTACCAACGTTTGTATTTATTTTTAGACAAAAAAGGGCAGTATTAAAACACTTTAATGTTTTAACACTGCCTTTGACGAATTATTATTACTCGTTAAGCAAATCGTGAATTATTCTAGTTGCATCCATATATGAAGCTATTGATTTACCATAATTTAATTTATTAATTATTCTTGCTAAGAATTCTGACATATCAACTTCTCTAAACCATGGCGCTGCCTTTAATGCTTCTGGAATATATGTTAAGTTAGTAGAATAAACTCTTGTAATTATTCCATCTTTATGATATTGGTTAAATTTCTCTAATCCTTCTGTAAAGAACGCAAATGTTGTAGCTACATAAACATTTCTTACATTTCTTTTCTTAAGCTCTAATGCTATATCTAGCACAGACTCTCCTGACGCTATCATATCATCAACTATAAGAACGTCTTTTCCTTCAACATCCCTTCCCATATATTCATGCTGTACTATTGGATTTTTTCCATTAACAACTGTAGAATGGTCTCTTCTCTTATAGAATAATCCAACATCTACTCCAAGAACACTTGAGTAGTAAATCGCTCTATCCATTGCACCTGTATCAGGACTGATAACCAATAATTTTTCTTTATTTCTTTCTAGCGATTCTTCATTTGTAATAAGTGATTTAACTATATCGTAAGTTGGATATAAGTTTTCAAAAGATAATAGTGGAATTGCATTTTGTACATTAGGATCATGAACATCAAATGTTAATATTTCGTCTACTCCTAATCTTTCTAACTCTTGTAGAGCTAATGCACAGTCTAATGATTCTCTCCCCTTACGTCTATGTTGTCTTGATTCATATAAAAGTGGCATTATCACTGTAATTCTTGTTGCTTTTCCTCTTATAGCTGATACTGTTCTCTTAATATCTTGGAAATGTTCATCAGGTCCTTTATGATTTGTGAAACCAAACATATTGTATGTACAGCTATAATTTCCAATATCACATAATATATAGATATCTTTACCTCTAACAGTTTCAGGAAGTTTAGCTTTACCTTCACCATTTGCAAATCTTACTTCATTTATTGGAATTAAGAAAGATTCAGTAGTATTTCTTTTTTCTTGTATATACTTATTTACCTCATCACCTAGTTCTTTGCAGCTTTCTAAAGCTATTATTCCTAACTCATGGTTTAATTCTATCATTTGCCTCTCTCCTTTGTAGTTAACAAAACTTATTTTCGCCAAAAATTTTCATCATATTCTATTATATCTCAATTTATTACAATTAGAAAGTTTTTTTATATTTTTAACAAAACGTTCGTATTATTCTACAAATATAATTTGGTTTCAAGTTTTCTATCATATTCTGACCATTCATTTTCTGCTGTCTTTTCTTTTAACTGTTCTATTTTATTCATAGTTGCATCTATATTATCTGCATAATTAAGAATAAATGATTCTTCTAAACGCATTTCTCTTGGAGAACCGTATTCCAGCTTTCCATGATGCTGCACTATACATCCTTTTATTCTAGCTATAAAATCTTCTGAATAAATATTTCCTTTTTCTCTTACTGCTCGATCTACCATTTCTACACCAATTACAATATGGCCCTCCATTTCCCCTCTTAAGGTATATTTAAATGGTCCTTCATAGCTCATTTCATATATTTTCCCAATATCATGCAGCTTAGCAGCAAGTACTGCTGTTTCAGTTCGTCTACAATCATATTTTTCACAAAGCATTGCTGTAAGTTCCATTACCCCTAAGGTATGCTCTGCTAAGCCACCTAAATAATTATGATGCATCGATACCCCACCAATAGCCTTTTTGAATCTAGCTACAAATTCAGGATTCTTAAAGAAATAATCATTTAATTCCTTTCCTTCTTTTGAAATTACATATTTATCTGTTAAAGCTTCCAGCTTATCCATTATTTCTTCTATTGGTTTTTTAACCGTTGGAAGGTAATTTTCTAGTTCATATTCTGCTAAAAATTCATATTTTTTAACTTCTAGGTTTCCATCCTTATTTCCTTCAATCTGTAGGACTCTACCTTCTGTAATATCGCCTTTTTTATTTGAAATAGTAGCTTTTATTTCACCTGTTTTATCTGCTAAAATACAAACTACCTTAGTGCTGTCTCTATACATCACTCTCATTACCATTAATGATGTCTTTAAACTTTCTCCATTTTTAATATCAGCTAAAAATATTTCTTTTTTATTCATATTTCCCTCCAAATTCATCTATCACTGTAAAAGTATTATAACATTATTTTTTATTATTACTAAATTATATCTACCGTTGTATTTTTATCTTAGCAATAAAATAATATTCTTCTTATTTATATATAAAAAGAGTTGAAATCAGTAAATATACTAATCTCAACTCCATTTTAAACAAAACTATTTAACTAATGCTAATGTATCTCTCGCTATCATTAATTCTTCGTTAGTTGGTATAGCAAATACTCTAACCTTTGAACCTTCTTTTGATATTTCAGCTGTTACACCAGCTGCTGCATCATTTCTTGTTTCATCTAATTCAAATCCTAAGAATTCTAATCCTTTTAAACTTTCAGTTCTTACCATTGCAGCATTTTCTCCAATTCCAGCAGTAAATACTATTGCATCTACTCCACCCATAGCACCAGCATATGCTGATATTTGAGTTCTTATTTTATAATGGAATACATCTAATGCTACTTTTGCATTTTCATTATTTTCAGCTGCAGCTGCTCTTAAGTCTCTAAAATCAGAAGAAAGTTCTTTAGATAAACCAAATACCCCAGACTTCTTATTTAAGATATTTTCAACTTCTTCAACAGAATATCCAAGATTCTTAATCATATATGTTACAACTGATGGGTCAATATCTCCTGATCTAGTTCCCATTGCAACTCCTGCAAGTGGTGTGAATCCCATTGTTGTATCTATTGAATGTCCATCTTTCACTGCTGAAATTGAACATCCATTTCCTAAATGGCAAGTGATTACTTTTAAATCTTTTAAATCTCTACCTATTTCTTCAGCTACTCTTTGAGCAACATATTTATGTGATGTACCATGGAATCCATATTTTCTTATTCCATGCTTTTCGTAAAATTCATATGGTATAGCATACATATATGCTTCCTTTGGCATACCTTGATGGAATGCTGTATCAAACACAGCTACCATTGGAACTTCTGGCATTAACTCTTTACATGCTTCAATTCCGATAATATTAGCTGGATTATGTAATGGTGCTAATTTATTACACTCTCTTATTGATTCTATTACTTCTTCTGTAATAACAACAGATTCAGCATATTTTTCTCCCCCATGAACTACCCTATGTCCAACAGCAGAAATTTCATCCATAGACTTAATTACACCATGTTTTTCATCAACTAATGCTTCTAAAACTAATTTAATTGCATCTTTATGATCTTTTATTTCTGTATTAATTATATATTTTTCTCCATTTGCCTTTTGAGTTAATACTGATCCCTCAATCCCTATTCTTTCAACTAATCCTTGTACCATTGATTTTTCTGTGTTCATATCTATTAATTGATATTTAAGAGATGAACTACCACAATTAATTACTAAAGTATTCACTTTATATTCCCCTCTCAACTTTTAATCTTTAATATGCTATACAAATATAATACATCAATTTTTAGAAAAAATAAAATGATTCATTATTCTATTTTCTCTAAATTTTCTGAATATTTATACCCTTTATTATTTCCTATAACAATTATAATTTAGCTATATTTTCCTGTTTTTTTCATATAAAAAATATGCAATTATTGGATTTTCCCAATAATTGCATATTTTATTTTACTTATCTCCTTTAAAGAAAGAACGGATTTTATCTATTACACCTTTTTTCTCAGTAGTTGCTGCTGTATTGGAAGCCTCTACCTTCTTATCCTCTTGCTTATTTTCTTTATCTTTTTCTGCTTTATCTGCATCAAATCCATCGAGCTTCATTACAAATTTAACAGATCCATCCATATTTTCAGAAAGTCCTGAATAAACTCCATAATCTTTAGACTTTTATCGCCTTTAAATCTTCAACATCAGTTATTGCTGCATTTCCTTTTTCATTAATCAAGTCTAATCCATCATTCTTTAATTCCTTTACGCCATCATTTAATGTTCCTACTGCATCAACTAATTTTCCTGTTGCATCTAGTATTTGTGATGATTTATCACTTAAAGTATTTGTTCCCTCCCCCAAAGTATTTCCACCGTCCGCTAATTGATTAACTGCAGATGCTAATGTTGGTGCTGCAGTATTTAATTTACTGCTGCCATCTGCAAGTTGTGATATAGCATTTCCAAGTGTAGGTGCTGCATCTGCTAATTGATTTCCTCCTCCTGCAAGCTGTGATACTGCTGTTGTTAAGGTTGGAACCTTATCAGCTAATTGGTTGCTTCCTGCTGCTAATGCTGATACTCCCTCTGTTAAGGTTGGTACATTTTCAGCTAACTGACCACTTCCAGTAGATAATTGAGATACTGAACTTTGAATTTTATTAGAATTTACTCCTAATGTTTTGCCTCCCTCTGCTAATTTATTAGAAGCCTCTGCTATTTGAGTAACTGCCCCACTTAATTGTCCGCTTCCTTGGCTTGCATTATTAGCTCCTTTATTTAATTCTGATAAGGCAGACTTCATTTGTGTTGAACCTTCACTGGCTGTTTGTGAGCCTTGTGCTAAAGCACTGCTGCCTTCTGATAAACTATCTACACCTGTAGCTAAAGTACCAGCACCTTGAGAAACTTGAGCGCTTCCTTGATAAAGTTGGCTTGATGCTTCCTTTAAGCTTTGAGAATTTGTACTTAAACTACTAGTTCCTTCAGCTAATTTTGAACTTCCTTCTGCCAATTGTGAAACTCCTCCACTTAACTCATTAGTACCTTCCGCTAATGATGAACTTCCTCCATAAGCCTGCGCTATTCCATAACTTATCTGGCTAGAGCTATCTGTAAGCTGGCTTCCTGCAGCTAGTAATTCACTCATTTTTTCAGTTACTTGTTTTGACCCTGCTGAGGTCTGCTCTACTCCACTTTGTAAGCTTTGAGCTCCTGCCTGAGCTTCACTTGTTCCTGTTATTAAATCATTAATTCCTGCTGACTGTCCCTGAGAAATTGTTTTAATATTGGAACTTATTTGAGTTAACTGCTCTGCAAGCTCTGGATTTGATTTTTGTACAGAAGCAATTATTGCATCTAAACCTTCAGCAGTTTTATTTAAGTTATCTGTAGAGCCTGCCAATTGATTTAAACCATCACCTGCTGCTGATAAGCTATCATTTAAGGTAGTTGCACCAGCTAAGCACTGATCTATTCCTCCATCAACTTGAACATATCCATAATTTATTTGTGATGCACCTGAGACAAATTGATTTAATCCTGTATCAAAAGCTATATAGCTTGAATTTAAATTATTCAAACCTTCATTTAATGATGCTGCTCCACTAGCTAATGTTGGAGTCTTGCTATTTAGAGAATTTATTCCTTCATTTAATGTTGCTGCTCCATCTGCTACATTTGATACGCCCTCATTAAACTGGCTATAATTTTCATCAAATTTCCCTAATCCGGTATTTAATGTTGCTGCTCCATCAACTAATGTTGGAACATTTCCTGCTAATTGGTTTATACCATCATTTAAAGCAGCACTTCCTTCAGCTACTGAATTAATTCCATTATCTAGTTCTGCGTACTTTTCACTTATTTGACCTGATGCCTGTGCTAATGTTCCAATACCTTCATTTAATTCATTTTCCTTTTCACTAACCAAAGTTAAATTAGAATGTAATTCTACATTACCATCAAATACTTTAGCTAAAGCTTCATTAAAAGTTGGGTATGCACCATTTAACTGATCTAACCCATTATTTAAGTCATTTACTCCATTTGCCAAGGTTGATACTTTGCCATTTAATTGATTTAGACCATTATTTAAGGTATTTATTCCATTTCCTAAAGTAGGAACATTACCATTTAATTGTTCTAAACCATTGCTTAAAGTACTTATCCCATTAACTAGTGTAGGTACTTTATCGTTAACCTGACTTAATCCGCTGCTTAATGTGCCAATTCCATCAACTAATGTTGGGACTTGTCCATTCAGCTGATTCAAGCCATCTCTTAAGGTATTTGCTCCTGATGCTAATGTTGATACTGCTGAATTAAATAGTCCATAATTATCATTTAATTTTGTCTGAGCTTCTAACAGCTGGCTTGTTCCATCTAAAAGTTTTTCACCGCCATCTTTTAATTTATTAAGCTTATCCTTAAGATTACTTAAGGTATCTGCATCATCTATATCATCTAATTCTGAAGTTAGTGTAGTTGCCACTATTGCTATAGTAGGCACCTGAAAATTACTTGTTTGTCCTTCAATTTCTATGCTATCTGATAAATCTAAAGTATCTGTTAAATTTAATTCATCTTTTATTTCAGAAGCATCTGCAAATAAATTATCTAAGTCAAGAGATTCACTTAACCCTGGTATTGCAATAAATGTAATATCAGTTCTGCTTCCATCATTTATTGCTTTTCCAGAACTAACTTTAATATTACTGAAGTCGTCATTAGATAAGATAAATTCTGATGCAGTTAAAAATGGTACATATAATTTTCTTGACTTTCCATTCACCATTTTAGTTGAGGATTCATTATTAATTACTTTTAAAGTAATTTTGAAATCTCCTGATTCTCCCAATACATCTTTTGGATTTACTTCTTTGCCATTTAATTCATATTTTATCTCAACATTTATTGGAAGTTCTTCATTACTCTTACCTTGATAATACAAATTTTCGTCACTTATATTCCAAGTAAGCTTGTCTCCGCTTTTTACAGCTTCCTCATCACCTTTAACATTCTTAATATCTGTCAAATTAGATTTATCTGCTATTTCCCCTAATATTTTATCGCTGCTTATCCAATCAGAAACTATATTATCAACTGCATTTCCTGATTCATCTAATGTTACATAAACTGTTTCATCTTTTTTTATTTCATCAGCATAAGCCAATGTATATCCTATATTACTAACTGCAGTAGTAGCTGCAACTAAAAACACCACTTTTTTTGATAATCCTGTTTTTTTCATTATTGATTTCCTCCTTCAACACAACTTACAAATGACTTACTAGTTTTAACTACTAGTTCTGAACATAATAGTAAAACACCTGGAAGTACACATATAATTACTGCCATACTGATTAATGCTCCTCTTGCCATCAATACACATAAAGAACTTATCATTTCAAGGTCTGAAATAATTCCTACACCAGCTGTAGCACCAAAGAATGTTAATGCACTTGTTACGATTGATCTAGATGAACTTTGTAGCGCTACTCTCATTGCTTCATTTTTATCTGGAGTCTTAGCTAATTCCTCTTTATATCTAGAAGTTAATAAAATTGCATAATCAACTGTTGCACCTAACTGCACTGTCCCAATTACTATTGAAGAAATAAATGGAATAGTAGTATTGGTATAGAATGGAATACCTAAATTAATAAATATTGCAAGTTCAATGGATAGTACTAAGATTACTGGTACTGTTGGTGATTTAAAAATAACTAAAATAATAACAAATATCGCTAAAATTGAAAATATACTTACTCTTGCAAAATCAGTATCTGCTATATCTATTAAATCATTAGTCAATGGTGCTTCCCCTCCGACTAATCCATCATTATCATATTTTTTAACTATTGCTGTTATCTCTTTTAATTGCTCAGCAACTTCATCTGATGCTGCTTTATATTTTGAATTTACCATTATTTCTCGGTAGCCGCCTGATTCGATTTTTTCCATTAAATCGCTTGGAATGAAATCTGTTGGTATTCTAGAACCTAGTATTGACTCTAGGCCTACAGCTGTTGTCACACCATCAACTTTATTAAGCTCTTTCAGCATTTCTTCAACTTTATAAGGTTCTATTGAATCTTTTACTAAAACGATATTAGTTGATACCATATTAAATTCATCCCTTAATTTATCTGTAGCTATTATTGAAGGTAAATCTCTTGGCAATGATTCATCCAAGTTATAATAAACCTTTGTTTTTTCCTTACCTATTACTGCTGGTATTAAAACTAATATTGCAACAAATACAAATGCTTTATGATGCTTGATAATAAATCTTGATGATTTTTCAAAGGTTGGTAATAAATTTTTATGCCTAAATCTATGAATTGCTTTATCAAAAGTTAAAATCAATGCTGGCAATACAGTTACTGTACAAATAACACCAAATAATACTCCTTTAGCCATTACAAAACCAATATCTCTTCCAAGAGCAAGTTCCATAACACATAAAGCAATAAATCCAGCAATAGTTGTTAATGAACTTCCTGCAACAGACTCTATTGTTGCTGATATTGCAGTTGCCATTGCCTCTCTTTTATCTTCATAATTTTCTCTTTCTTCATCATATCTATGAAGCAAGAAAATTGAATAATCCATTGTTACTCCTAGCTGTAATACAGCTGATAAAGCTTTAGTTATATATGATATATCGCCAAATATTATATTTGTTCCCATATTATAAATAATTGCAATTCCAATACTTAATAAGAATATAAATGGGATGACATATGAATCCATTGTTAATCCTAAAATAATTACTGACAAAATAACTGCTATTAAAACATAGATTGGTGTTTGTTTATCAGATAAGTCCTTAGTATCTTTAATTACTCCAGCAACACCACTTAAAAATGCCTGCTTACCTGCAATTTTTCTTACCTCGGTCAATGCTTTTTCTGTTTCTACACTTGCATCTGACCTAGCAAATTTAATTATCATAATTGTTGAGTTATCAGAATAAAGAATATCTTTAATATCATCTGGTAAAATTTCATGAGGAACTGATATATCCATTACATCATCAATCCAAAGAACTTCATTTACTCCCTCAACTTTTTCAACTTTTTCCTTTATTTTTTGAACATCTTTATCTTCCATATTTTCAACTATCAGCATTCCTAATGATCCACAGCCATAGTCTTCCTCTAATATTTTTTGTGCCTGTCTTGTTTCTAAGTCTTTAGGCAGATAACTTAAAACATCATAATTGATATCAGTTTTAAAATATCCAATTACTGATGGTATTAACAAAATAAAAGCCACAATTAAAATTAATACCCTATTTTTCGCTATTGCTTTTGATATTTTATTCATATAATTTCCTCCCTCCTGTTTACTGAACTAATTTTATACTGACCAGTCAGTTTTCTCAATTTCCATATTTTGTTATTTACTTAAAAATAAACTACTCACTTTCTTATCTTTCAATTTATCTCCTAAATAGTTCTCCTAACTCACCATTGCTCAACTTTTCACCTATGACCATTTTTCACTTTTCTAGGATTGGCTATTTTACTAAGCTCGCATCTTTTTACATTTTTTCTTACAAATAAAGTTAATAATTTGTTTAAAATTAGCATTATAAAAGTTCAATTTTTATTAATAGTTTTTTACTAGACTTTTAAGAGCATATACACCCACATTTTTTTGTATAAAAAAAAAGAACTGCTTAATTGCAGTTCTTTTTCGTAATTATTCATACAAAATTAATATTTTAGAATTCCTCGCCTGAAAAATTCTTTCATCATTCATAATCCATAATTTTCTTTTATAGGTATTTTTCTCTTAAGTATTTTAAGAAGTACTTAGAGTTTAACTCTTCCCCTGTTATATTTTTAATAAGTTCTCCTGGTTTATAAACTGAACCATGCTTATGAACTTTTTCTTTCAACCAATTATTAAGCTCACTAAAGTCTCCCTTTTCTATTTTATGCATTACATTTGGCTGTTCTGAAAGCAATTTATAATACATTTGTGCTCCATAAAGATTTCCTAATGCATAGCTTGGGAAATATCCAAATGAACCATCTGACCAATGCATATCCTGTAGTATTCCCTCTGCATCATTTCCAGGCTCTACACCTAAATATTCTTTGTATTTTTTATTCCAAAGCTCTGGAAGTTTTTCTATATCAACTTCTCCATTGATAAGTTCCTTTTCAATTTCATATCTTATTATTACATGCAATGCATAAGTAAGCTCATCTGCTTCTGTTCTGATTAATGAAGGCTCAATATAATTTACAGCTCTATAATAATCATCTAAGGAAACATTTTTAAAAGAGCTGAATCTCTTTTGTATTTCAGGCAATACAAATGCACAAAACTCTCTGCTTCTTCCTATAATGTTTTCATAAAACCTTGATTGCGATTCATGTATCCCCATAGAAACACCTGTCTCTAAACCAGTGTTGATTAAATCATCACTTATATTCTGCTCATAAATAGCATGTCCTCCTTCATGTATGCTGCTATAAAGAGCGGAAGTAATATCCTTGTTTAGGTAATTAGTTGTTATTCTTATATCCTTATTGCATAATTCAGTAGTAAAGGGATGTACGCTTTCTGCAATAACTCCTGAATCAAAGTTAAAGCCCATAGTCTTTAATACAGAAATTGATAAATCTTTCTGCTTATCCTTATCAAAATTCCCAATTAAAAAGTCACCCTTCACGTTATCTGGGCTATTTTTTACTTTATTTAAAATATCTATTATGCCATCTCTTAAATCTTTAAAGATTATATCTAAATCCTTAACTTTCAATCCTCTTTCATATTTATCTAGTAAAGTATCATATTTACAATCTTCATATCCCCAATATTCAATAAATTCTTTTTGAAAATCGATAACTTGCTTTAAATATGGCTTAAATATATTAAAATCATTTTTTTCCTTAGCCTCTTCCCATGCTTTTTCTGATTTACTGCATAATCCTACATATTCAATATATCTATCCTGTGGAATTTTATTAGTTTCATCATAAGCTCTTGCTAATTCCTCAATCATCCTTTTTTCAACAACTGACAGACCACCTTCAAAAGGCTTAATTTCATTTATTAGCTCCATCACTTTATCGCTTGTCTGCATCTCATATAGTTTTCCTGATAAATATTGCACAAGTTCCGATCTTGAATCTACTGCATTTTTAGGCATTTCGGTCTGCATATCCCAGTACGCTAAAGTTAAAGCTTGATTAAGCTTATTCATTTCTTTAATATATTCTTTTATTTCTGCGACTTTTTCTTTTAAATTCATCTTATTTCCTCCTTAATTTGACCATTCATTTAAAATTTCTTTAAAAGATCTATCCATTTCCTTAGAAAAATCTGAATTAAGTTTCATTTTATAATGATATTGAGCAAAATTTTCTGTATTATATTTATTCATTTTATTATAGCGCTTATCCCAATTTTTATACATTTCACTTATCTCTTCAGCTGAAAGTTCTTTATATTCTTCGTTAAAAACAATATATTTTTTATCAAATCTCTCTCTTAATATTTTATTGTTATTTCCCGGGTAATATCCTAAAGTAATCATTGCTGCTGGAAATACATATTTAGGAAGCTTTAATAGTTCCCTATGATATTCACATTTTTCTATTATATCTCCTATATAACATGAACCAATTCCCAAACTCTCAGCTGCAATAACTGCATTTTGTGCTGCAATAGTTGCATCTTCCAAACATAAGTATAATTCTGATTTCTTTGGTTCCTTAAACTCCTCGCCTCTGCTAGCTAAAAATTCTCTTGTACCATTAATTTCATAGTACTTGTACCATTTACTTGCATCAGCTAAAAATATAAGTACCACTGGTGCATTGGCGATAAAAGGCTGATTATCACAACTCTTAGCTAGTTTTTTTATTTTTCTCTTATCCTTTATTACTAAAATAGAATACATCATCATATTTCCTGCTGTCGGTGCCCTCATAGCACTTTCTAAGATAAGGTCCAAATGTTCATCACTTATCATTTCATCCTTATACCCTCTTAAGGATGATCTATTCATTATAGTTTCAATCGTTTTATTCATCTCAAGCCCCCACTTTACATTTTTATGTATTAAAATATATTTTAGCACATTTTTACCAATTAGTGTATACTAGAAAAAGAGGTGATATAAATATGGATAGTAATTTAAGTGTAATTTCAAATTCTAACATAAAAAGAATAATCCTAGTATTTAAATCTTTTCTAGTAGGAATATTAGCCTCCCTAGTTGTAGTTGCTTTTAGATTTACATTAATCTATGCAGAAAAATTTTCTATCTACATATACAGCTTCCAGTCTTCTAATAAATGGTTTATCCCATTATGGTTTGCTGCTCTTGCCATTATTGGTTTTCTAGTAGGAAAACTTACTAAAAAAGAACCTTTTATTAGTGGCAGTGGAATTCCTCAAGTAAAAGCTGTTATGGGTGGTTATTTGAATAATAGACCCTTATCAATAATTATTAATAAGTTTATTGGTGGTGCACTTTCTATTTTAGGCGGATTATCTCTAGGACGTGAAGGCCCATCTGTTCAATTAGGTGCCTGCTGTGGAGATATCGTAAGTAATAAAACAAAAAGTTCTTCACTAGAAAGAAAACTACTGATCAGCAGTGGAGCAAGTGCCGGACTTTCAGCAGCATTTAATGCCCCTTTAGCTGGAGTTATGTTTTCTCTGGAAGAAATCTATAAATATTTTTCTCCTTTAGTTATTTTATCAACAATAACAGCATCAATTACTGCCGATTTTATTTCTAAAGAATTTTTTGGCTTAAGCCCTATCTTCAATTTTGAAGAAGTTGCCGTAATGCCTCTTAATCATTATTTTGTATTAATTATTTTAGGAATACTTTTAGGTGTTTTAGGTGTTATTTATAATTGGACACTACTAAATTCTCAAAAGCTTTATAAAAAAATAAAGCTGCCTGCTGAATATAAAGTAATTATTGCTTTTATCTTTGCCGGAATAATTGGTTTGATTTTTCCCCAACTGATTTGTGGTGGTTCTTTAGTACTTAATGAATTAACACTTTCTAACGCCATATCATTTCTAATTTTACTGGCCGCAGGCAAGTTTTTATTTTCTATGGTGAGCTTTGGTTCAGGAGCTCCTGGTGGAATCTTCTTCCCATTACTAATAATTGGTGGTGGTATTGGTGCTATAATTGGTGCTGTATCAATAAAATATTTAGGAATGCCTGCTGAATTTTTTAGCAGTTTCATAATTTTATCAATGGTAGGATATTTTACAGCAATAGTTCGTGCTCCTATTACTGGTGTTATTTTAATCTCAGAAATGAGTGGATCATTCAGCCACTTCCTGCCTTTATCTATAGTTGCAATAATATCTTATATAATTGCTGATTGTTTTAAATGTGCACCTATTTATGATTCATTAATGGATAATCTGCTAGCCGGCAATAAAAATACTACTAGTAATAATTTAGGAAATGATAAAACAATAATAACTGCCATAGTTCATCATGGTTCAAAATTGGACAAGATATCTATCGACAGTATAAAACTTCCAGAAAATACTCTTATCGTTTCTTTGGAACGTGGCGCATCTTCCATAATCCCTAAGGGTAATACAATTATTAAAGCCGGGGATGAGGTTTCAATTATGACTGACCAAAAGGAAGAAGCCAAAATTCGAGAGCTTCTTAATTATTTATCATCAATTGAATAAACTAAAAATAGGAATTCCTCATTATTGGAACTCCTATTTTTTCATATTTAATAACTATACTAAATCATAAAGTTCTTTATTATCCGGTAAAATTGGCGCTAAGTCTTCTGTTGTGAATATTTCTAATTGATGAAGTGCTCTTGTACATACTGTATAGAAAAGATTTATATTGCTTTCCCTTAAGTATCCTTCTCCATCTGCCACAATAACGCCATCAAATTCTAATCCTTTAGCTAGATATGATGAAATTACGTTTAGGCCAATCTTAAATTCTGAATTTGCACTATCAATAAGGTTTAAGCCTTCAACTCTTTCCTTCATCTCATCATAAATCCTGCCTGCCATAGACTTAGTTTTGCAGATAATAGCTATAGACTTAAATTCCTTATCTTTCATCTCATTAACAGTTTTCACTATTTCATCAATAACATGTTCAGCTGATACATGTATTCTTGGCTTATCTCCTGTACGAGATACAGCTTCTATTGGCTCATGAGTATGTAAAAGCTCCTTAGAGAAATTAGTTATATCAGCAGTAGAACGATAACTCTTAGCTAATACTTCTACCTTAATATCTTCAAATACTTCTGTTATTCCTTCTCTATTTTTTACATTAGAGTGTTCATCAATTCTTTGATTTAAATCACCCATTATAGTGAATGATGCTCCATTAAATGACTTTTTCATCAACTGATAAAATAATGGACTATAATCTTGTGCCTCATCAATAAGTACATGTTTTATATTTTTATAATTTCTAAAGCCTTCCATTGCTGATCTAATATATAGTATTGGTGTAATATCTTCATATTTTACTTCTCTATTCATTAAATGCATTAATGTCAGCTCTTTAATTTCTTTTAAATCCTCATCAGTGTACTTTTCTATTTCTCTCCAAAGAATTTTATATATGTCAACAGGGTTTAAAGTCATTATCATATTGTCTACCTGATTGCTTATTTCCTCTCTGCAGTAATTATAGAAGCTTTCTTTATCATCTACATTATCAAACTTGTAATCTCCTGAACTTTGGTTAAGATACTTTGTTTCAATCTGTGAAAAAACACTCTGTTTAACAGCATCAAGTCTATTTAACAATGGAATATTACCAAACCTATCGATAAATGTTTTACGCATTGATTTTGCTGAAATCATTTCATTTCCATCAATAATTATTGGCTTTATCCTAATTATCTTTTCTGCTAAATCCTGGCTGAAGTTTTCTAAAATCTCCATAAATCTTATGCTGTTCTTATATTCCATTGCATACTTTCTAACTTCAGAATTCTTATCACCAGAATATAAGTAATCTAAATGTTCAGTTTTACTTTCAAAAAGATAATCCTTTGGCAGATATTTTTTTGAATATAATTCAAATGTAGTCTGCAGCATATTATTTTCTCCTAATTCAGGAAGTACATCAGAAATATATTCTGCAAAAACTTCATTAGGACTGAAGATTAAAATATTATCTGCTTTAAGTTCTTTTCTATGTTTATATAAAAGATATGCTGCTCTATGTAATGCGATAGAAGTCTTTCCTGATCCTGCTGCTCCTTGGATAAATAATATTTTTGAATTATCATTTCTAATAATATCATTTTGTTCCTTTTGAATAGTTGCTACTATATTCTTCATTTTATCCGTAGCATTCCTATCAAGCATTGTATTTAATGCTTCATCACATAATGAGCTTCCAGAATCATGCATAAAGACTATTTGAGAATTTCTTATGTTAAATTGTCTAGAAAATTCTATTTCTCCTTCAATCTTTCCACAAGGCGCTTTATAATAAGCAGGTCCAACTTCAAAATCATAAAACATATTTGCAAGTGGTGAACGCCAATCAAATACATAAAAATCAAAATCGTCTTTATCTTCAACACTAGATAATCCAATATAGAAGCTTTCTGATTCCTGTCCAGCTTCTTTAAAATCAATTCTAGCAAAGTATGGTGACTTTATTTGCCTTTCAAGAGTTCTTAGCTTATCAATTTTTTTGGCATGCATTTTTTCTTCAAACGCAATCTGGCTACAGTTGTCCAATACTTCAAATTCGTCAAACTCGCCTTTATTTTCCCATAAAAATCTTCTTTGCTTTCTAATTTCTTTATCTTGTTCATTACTTAAATCACTATATTCACTCATTAAATCACTAATTGCAGCTATAGTGGTCTGTAAGTATTTTTCTTCATCTAACTGGCTTCTACCAATATACATTATATCTATTTCTCCTTTGATATTAATTTACTATCAAGTTTATTATTATAC
>CAKVNP010000009.1 GCA_934777095.1 uncultured Clostridium sp.
CCTTTGATGATTCTACTACTATAAAAATAGAGGTAAAAGATATAAGTGAAATTGAAATAACTGATTTTAAAATGCTTTCCAGCAAAAGTATTGTAAATGAAGAATTAGTATTTTCAGTATCAGCAAATTATGAGAGTAATCGACCATTATTGTACAAGTTCTTAAAGGTAGCTAAGGATGGAAAAACATCATGTGTACAGGACTTCTCATCAAAAAATATAGTAGCATTTAAGGAGGAGCAGGCCGGAGATTATAAACTTTTATGTTTAGTAAGGGATATGCTTTCAGGAAAAGAGTATGATGATAGGGCGCAGATATCTTATAAAATAAAACCTTATGATAAAGTAAAAATCAAAAAATTTATTCCAGATGTAGAATCCCCTCAGGCAGTAGGTAGCGATATTAATTTAGAAACAATGGCAGTTGGAGGCAGAGAACTTCTTTATAGATATATTATTGAAGGACCGTTGGCAGAGGATAGTGGATATATTAGAAGCAGCACATATTCATGGAAGCCAGAAGAAGCAGGGGATTATAATGTAACGCTTAAAGTTAAAGATATTTCTTATGGAGGAGACTACGAAGATATTAATAAGTGGAGTTATCAAGTTAATGAAAAAGGTGATAGACCTGTGAGAATTGATAGTGTTTTATGCAGTAAAGGTAAAAAATCATTAATTAATGAACCTATTAATATTAAAGTTAAATGTATCGGAGGCTCAAAAGTTTATTACTCATTTATTATATATAAAGATGGGAAAAAAGTTGATGAAATCATTGATAAGGAATGTAATTGGATAAATTACGTACCAGCAGAGATAGGCGAGTATGAAATTGAAGCAAGGGTGAAAGATATTTTTTCAATTAAAGAATTTGATTCTACGCAGTCTGTTTTTATAGATGTAGTAGATTATATCCCAGCTGAAATTGATTATTTATTGTCAGATAGTAAAGAGGTATATCTAGTGAATGAACCTATTGAAGTTGAAGCGATAATGGAGAATACAAGCCAATGCCAAGCTAGGTTTGTAACTAAAATTAATGGCCAGGAGGTCGAGGATACAGGCTATGTAGATGAAAAAGTAATCAGAATAAAGCCAAGATATGCAGGAAAATATTCTTTAGATGTATATGCTAAGAATAAAAAATCTAAAAATCAATATGATTGTAAAAAGGAATTTTCAGTGTATGTTCATGATACTGTTCCTGTAAATACCACTAAAGTTTCTATTTCTTCGGACGACATTATTATAGGAAAAGATATTACATTCGAAGTTACATCCCAAGGGGGAAAAGATGTATGCTATGAATTTTATATTATGAAAAATAAAGATTGGGTATTGGTTCAAAAGTATAGTAAGAAAGATTATTATACATTTATCCCTTTTGTAAGTGGTAAATATAAGCTTTTAGTACTAAGTAAAAGTTATTATAAAAAAGTAAATTATGAGGATTTTGAAATTTTTGATTTTGAAGTAAAGTAATAATTTGATTTATACAAAGGAGGCGAAATATATGGAAATAACATCAGTAGAAGAATATATTAGTTATTATATGGCAACGAATATGATGAAAGAAGCTCTAGGTGATGGAACTGAGTTTGAGCTTGTATATAGTACTATACTTGAACAAGTTAAAGAACAAGCATCTTCTATAGCTGCAAAAGATAAAAGTGTGAGCAATATTATTCCATCAAATTATGATTTAAGCTTAGATTCATTGGAAATGGTTATGGCTGGCGAAGAAAGCTCTGCTAAAGCTACTAGTCCAATTTCTTTAGACTTAAGTTCATTAAATGCGATATTAGGAGGAGATAATGCAGTTTCCTCAATTATGGAATCTATTAATAGCAATACATCTTCAACAATAACTTCTGAATCAGATTCAGCAGACTTAGCCGAGATTTATCAGGCAGTAAATAAATATGCTGCAAAGTATAATATTGATAGTAATTTAATATTATCAATAATTAAAGCAGAGTCCAATTTTGATTCTACAGCTACTTCATCAGTAGGTGCGCAAGGATTAATGCAGGTTATGCCAAGCAATTTATCTGCTATGGGAGTTACCAACGGTTATGATATTGAAGAAAATATTAACGCAGGTGTAAAACTTCTTAGCACATATTTAAATCAATATAATGGTAATGTTGAAATGGCTTTAATGGCATATAATGGAGGACCAGGCAATATGGAAAGAAGAGGGGTAACATCATCTTCAGACTTATATAAAATGCCTCAGGAGACTCAAAATTATGTACCTAAAGTTTTAGGATATTATAAAGAATTTTCAGCTTAAAAGTATTTTAAGGCTTCCTTGTAAAAGGGAGTCTTTTTTGCATAAAAAAATATTCTTTTATTATATATTTATTTAGATAAACACAATTTATTTGGAAAATAAGTAATATATATTATATTGAAAATTTTAGGGGGGATATAAATGGCCGGTAATTGTATTTTAGATGAACAGTTAACTACAGCGCAGATTAAAAATGTATTAATGGCAGATGAATTTTGTTCACTAACTACATGTAGTGAAAATACTCCATCAATAAGTTCTTATTTTTATGGCTTCAGCTATGTAAAAGGTGAACTTAGAATATATCTAGATATTATCAATTCAAATATTGAGTTTACTAATATAACAGAAAATCCAAAGGTTTCGCTTTTGTTTGAAAATAGAACAATAGATAGCAATAATCTGAATTCTATTATATATGATACTGTTATAGCTAATGGAGAGGTAAGGATAATTAAAAATTATAATGAATCAAAATGTCTTAGAAATAAAATAATGTGTAGAAATTCATTAAATAAGACCGGTGTAAAGTGCATTAGTGAAGAAAATTCTACTACAATTATTGAAGTTATTGTAAAAGAAACTACAGGAACTAGAAATATATTTAATTTAGCTAATTAAAATAAGGCTGAGGATACCAGCCTTATTTTTAATTAAAAAAATGGTGAATTATTAAATTTACATATATAATATTAATTAAAATAGTTTTTAGCTAAATAAAATAGTGAGGTGTTTTTATGGAAAGAATAGATAAGATATTATCTAATTTAGGATATGGGACTAGAAAAGATTTAAAGAAAATAGTAAAAAATGGCTTAGTAGAAGTGAATGGGGAAGTAATAAAGGATAGTGGCTTAAAAGTAGATCCAGAAAAAGATAAAATAGTTATCAATGGTGAAGAAATAGTATATAGAAAGTACATATATTTAATGATGAATAAACCAGCTGGCGTAGTATCAGCTACTTTTGATAATGTTGATGAAACAGTTATTGATTTATTAGAAGTTGAGCATCAGGTGTTTGAACCATTCCCAGTAGGCAGATTAGATAAGGATACAGTGGGACTTTTATTACTGACTAATGATGGTGAATTAAATCATAGATTAATTTCTCCAAAGTGGAAGGTAGATAAAATCTATTTTGCTAAAATAGATAAAAAAGTAACAGAAGAGGATATAAAAAAATTCAAGAATGGCATAACTCTAGACGACGGTTATACATGTAAGGAAGCAAAATTAGAAATTCAAAGTGCTTCTGATGAAGGTTCAGAAATAATTCTTACTATTCAAGAAGGAAAATTCCATCAAGTTAAGAGAATGTTTGAAGCTGTAGATAAAAAAGTTACTTATTTAAAGAGAATAGAATTTGGTACATTACCATTAGATGAAGATTTAGAAGAAGGCGAGTATAGAGAATTAACAGATGAAGAATTAGCTATTTTAAAGGGTTTCTAAAAATGGATAAATAATTCAATCGAGGAAATAGAGATAATAAATTAAAATAACTTGCATTTTTGTAAATGTTTCTATATAATATTATTGCAAGGATAAATAAAAGGAATAAATAGCCCCCTTTTTATTTATTGCTTATTGCTGAAGCGCAACCTGGCCCCAAGGGTTGCGTTTTTTTGCGTTTAAAAAAGAACGTTTGTTTGATTTGAGCTATTGTATTATAATAGACTTAATAAAAAAATACTGTCAATAATAATAGATATGATTGTGCTATAATATGAATATTAGATTTGGAGAGGAGGATGTTTTTTGGATTTGAAAGCATTACTTAATAAGGAGCAATATGAGGGGGCCAATACTATAGATGGACCAGTACTGATTTTAGCAGGAGCTGGTTCGGGGAAAACTAGAGTTTTAACTTATAGAATGGCGCATATGGTTCAAGATTTAAATATTTTCCCGTATAAAATACTAGCTATTACATTTACTAATAAAGCAGCTAGGGAAATGAAGGAGAGAGTTGAAGCGATAATAGGCGAAAAAGCAAATGATATCTGGATCTCAACTTTCCACTCAACTTGTGTAAGAATTTTAAGAAGAGAAATTGAAAAGCTAGGATACAAAAAGAGTTTCACTATATATGATTCTTCAGATCAAAAGACATTAATCAAGGAATGTATAAAATCATTACAGATAAATGATAAGGATATTAGTGAAAATGAAATTATAGGTAAAATCAGCAAAGCAAAAGATAATATGCAGAATGCTGAAGCTTATTATAGAGAACATGAGCATAATTTTAGAGAAAAGAAAATTGCAGAAGTATATAAGCTATACCAAAAGAGATTAAAGGAAAATAATGCTCTTGATTTTGATGACCTTATCTTTAAGACTGTAGAATTATTTAAAAAGGATAAAGAAACTTTAGAATTTTACCAAAGAAAATTCCAGTACATAATGGTAGATGAGTATCAAGATACAAATGGAGTTCAATATGAACTAGTAAGAATGTTAGCTGAAAAGCATAGAAATATCTGTGTGGTAGGGGACGATGACCAATGTCTAGTAGAAGGAACTTTAGTTGAGACAGAAGATGGAAGTGTTAAAATAGAAGCTTTAAATTCTGGCGATAAAATCAAAGCTGCAGCAGGTAATGGAGAAACAGCATCATTAGAAGTAAAGGAAATAAGCAAGAAGCAATATGCTGGTGAAATAATCAAAGTTACTACAGAAACAGGTAAAGTAATTAAAGCTACCCCTAATCATCTTACTTTTGGAAAAGTACTATTAGAAGAAGAAAAATATTATGTTTACCTGATGTATAAAGAGGGACTTGGTTACAGAGTTGGTCAGACATCTTCTATTAGAAGCAGGGATAATAGAAATGCCAGTGGTTTAGCTGTTAGATTAAATGGTGAACAGGCAGATAAGATATGGATAATAAAAGTTTGTGATAATAAAGGTGATGCATCTTATTATGAACAGTATTATTCAGTTAAATATGGAATTCCTACAATAGTATTTAATTCAAGAGGAAGAAACATAACTATATCACAAGAGCAGATTGAAAAAATGTTTAAAGAAATAAATACTTACGATGCTGCTGAGAGGTTAATGGAAGATGAGTACTTATATAAGGAATATCCACACCATTTAAGTAATGCAGTAGTAAGAGGCGATTCTGTAAGAAAAAGAGTTAACATAAGTTTCTTTGGTGGGAAGAAATCTATTGGCAGAGGATTATATTCTCATAGAATAGGATTAAATTCTTCTGGAGATGAAACAAAAGATAAATTTGTTGAAGCTGGTTTCAATGTAAGAAATGGTGAGAGAAATACTTATAGAGTTGAAACTGAAAGAGCACTGTACGATGAAGCAGAGGAATTTGCCAGAAATTTAGCTCAGGTTGAAGATTTTGAGATATTAAGAAAAGCTAAATTAACTGAAGATAAAAGCTTTATGTTTATGCCAATGGGAAGTTTAAAAGTTGGAATGGCAATAGCTGTTAATAACGAAGGCATAATTGTGGAAGAAAAAGTTATCTCTGTGGAAAAAGAGGAGTATAACGGTTTTGTATATGATTTAAATGTTGATGAGGCAAGAAATTATATTGCAGATAATGTAGTTGTTCATAACTGTATCTATCAATGGCGTGGCGCAGATATTAAGAATATCTTAGGATTTGAAAAAGATTATCCAGATGCAAAAGTTATAAAGCTTGAGCAGAACTATAGATCTAAAGGTAATATTCTAGATGCAGCAAATGTGGTAATAGTAAATAATGCAAACAGAAAGAGCAAAGCTTTAAGAACTACTCAGGAACCAGGAGCAAAAATTCAAGTTTATAGGGCTTATTCCGATGCAGATGAAGGAAGTTTTGTAGCTTCAAGAATAGTTAAAATTAAGGAAGAGCAGGGGAAGAAAAATAAAGATTTTGCAATTCTTTATAGAACTAATGCGCAATCACGTATTTTTGAGGAAAGCTTAAGAAGAGCTGGCATAGGATATAAGATTGTTGGTGGAACTAGATTCTATGATAGAAAAGAAATTAAGGATATGCTTTCATATTTGAAGGTACTAGTAAATCCAGAAGACAGCGTAGCTTTAAGAAGAATAATCAATGTTCCTAAGAGAGGTATAGGAGATGCTACTATAGGTAAAGTTGTAGATTTCGTAGAAAACTATGAATTAAGCCTTTGGGATGGTTTATCAGAAGTAAGGACAATTCCTACTTTAACTCCTAGAAACTGTACTGGCATAGAAAACTTTATGCAGATGATGGAGAAGTTCATGGAAATGAGCGAAAGTATACCAGTATCGCATTTAATTGAAATGATTTTAAAAGATACAGGGTATATGGCTGAACTTGAAAATTCAAAGGATATAGAAGATAAGAGTAGAATTGAAAATTTAAAGGAACTTGTTTCTGATGCAGTTGATTTTGAGAAGACAAGCGAAGATAAGAGTCTTTCAGCATATCTTGAAAAAGTATCATTAGTACAGGATACTGATAAGTTAGAAGATGAAGAAAACGAAAATGGTTCTGTGGTATTAATGACTGTTCATAGTGCTAAGGGATTAGAGTTTCCAGTAGTGTTTATGGTAGGAATGGAAAATGGATTATTCCCAGGAGCAGCTTCTTTTGAAAGTGATGCAGAAATGGAAGAGTCAAGAAGACTTTGTTATGTTGGAATAACAAGAGCTAAAGAAGTTTTATATATGACTTCTGCGGAAGTAAGAAGAGTATTTGGACGTACAGTTTCATATGCTCAATCTGATTTCATAGCAGAAATTAAGCCAGAACTTAGAGAGTATGTAGTACTTGAAAATAAGAGAAGTGCAGTAGATGCAGCTAGATCAATGATGGCTGGTAGAGACCAACGAAATAATCCTCATAGTATCAGAAGTGGATATTCTTCTACTGGCGCAAGAGGATTTAATGCACCTAAAACCGCTACTTCTTCAACAAGCAATACAGCTTCTGAAGATATAACAATCGGTAGAAAAGTAAAACATAAGGTATTTGGTGTAGGAACAGTAGTTGCTGTAGCAGAAGTGAATGGAGATAAAAAACTGACTATAGCATTTAATAGCCAAGGAATTAAAAATTTAATGCAGTCTATTGCAAAATTAGAATTATTATAATTAAAATTGGAGGAAAAAATGGATAAGAAAGCTCGTATTGAAGAGTTAGTTGAACTTTTAAATAAATATTCATATGAGTATTATTCTCTAGATAAGCCATCAGTTACAGATAAAGAATATGATTTAAAGTATGATGAGCTTAAAAAACTTGAAGAGGAAACTTCATATGTATTACCTTATTCACCAACTCAAAGAGTAGGAGATATAGTATTAGAAGGATTTAAGAAATATACCCACAGAGCTAGGCTTTGGAGTTTAGATAAAGCTCAAAGCCTTGATGAAATTAAAGATTGGCATAATAGAAATGTTAAATTTGTTAATGAAATGAATCAAAGGGGAGAAAACCTTCCTCCATTAATATATGTAATAACTAAGAAGTTTGATGGATTAACTATCAATCTTACTTATAATGAAGATGGAATATTAGAAGTAGCCGCTACTAGAGGTACTGGTGAAACTGGTGAGGAGGTAACTGCACAGGTAAAAACAATCAAAGAGATACCTTTAAAGACTAGCAGTGGAGATTTATTTGAAGTTCATGGGGAAGCAATCATGACTCAGGAAGCTTTTGATAAGTATAATGCTGTGTCTGACACTCCGCTTAAGAATTTAAGAAATGGAGCTGCTGGTGCATTAAGAAACTTAAATGTAAAAGAAACTGCTAGGAGAGGGCTATCAGCATTCTTCTATGATGTAGGATATAAAGAAGGACAAAATTTTAAAAGTTATGAAGAAATGTTACAGTTTATTAAAGATAAAGGTCTGCCAATGGATGACTATATTAGATATGCTACAACATTAGAAGAAGTTGAAAAATATATTGAAGAAATCAAAGAGATGAGATTTGATTTAAATTATGATATTGATGGAGTAGTTCTTGCCATTGATGATATGAGAACTAGAGAACTTTTAGGATATACAGTTAAATTCCCTAAGTGGGCAATAGCCTTTAAGTTTGAAGCACAAGAAGCCACTACTACACTTTTAGATGTAGAATGGAATGTTGGTCGAAGTGGAAGAGTGGGACCTACTGCTATCTTAGAACCAGTGGAACTAGCAGGGGTAACTGTAAGAAGAGCAACTTTAAATAATATGGATGACATAAGAAGAAAAGGTGTAAGAATAGGAGCAGATGTATTTGTACGTAGATCCAATGATGTTATTCCTGAAATTATGGGAGTAGTAGAATCTACAATAGAAGGCTCTAAGGAAATTACTGTACCAGAAACTTGCCCATCTTGTGGAAGCCATTTAGTATTAGATGGAGCACATTATTTCTGTGAAAATACTTTATCATGCAAACCACAGATGGTTAAAAGCATAGTTCATTTTGCCTCAAGAGAAGCAATGAATATAGCTGGATTCTCAGAAAAAACTGCTGAACAATTATTTGAAAAGCTAGATATCAGATCAATAGCGGATTTATATAAGCTTAAAAAGGAAGAATTGTTAACACTTGAAAAGTTTGGAGATAAAAAGGCGCAAAATTTACTTGATGCTGTGGAAAAAAGCAAAAATCCAGAGTTATATAGATTTATTTATGCCCTTGGAATACCAAATGTAGGAGTTAAGACGGCTAAGGATTTAGTAAATACATTTAAATCTATAGAAGGATTAAAAAATGCTACATTTGAAGAATTAGTTGGAGTTCAGGATGTGGGAGATATTGTAGCAAGATGCGTAATGGAATTCTTCCATGAAGAAAAAGTAATTAACACTATAAATGAGCTTTTATCTTTAGGAATCAATCCGAGATATAAAGAGCAAGAAATACAAGAAAGTGCTTTTAGTGGTAAGACTGTAGTAGTAACAGGTACTTTGCAGAATTATTCTAGAGGTGAAATAAAAGCAAAACTTGAAAGCTTAGGTGCAAAGGTATCAGGAAGTGTAAGTAAAAAAACTGATTACGTCATAGCTGGTGAAGAGGCTGGCTCTAAGCTTACTAAAGCGCAGGAGTTAGGTGTTGCTGTACTTTCTGAAGAAGAATTTGAAAAAATGATATAAAAATAAAAAGTAGTGATTTAATCACTACTTTTTATTTTATTTTAAAGATAGTATCGTTGTTTTGATTTAAATCATCCTCAGAATCTTTAAAGAATGAATCCTGTACTAATAAATCTTCATCTATTCCGTTTTTAGTGTTTGCTGGTGCCTCCTTTGAAGAAGCTAAATCTAATGTTGATATAGTGTTATTTATTTTTTCTAATAGATATGTTTGGATTCTTTGGTTTTTAAACATTTTAGTAAAAAGAACAAATGACCAAATTCCAATAATCATAAAGGCAATCATAAATAAACTACCAATACTATAAAAAATTATTTGTAATATTTGAACTGCTGTAGACATGTTATAACCTCCATATATTTTATGTAAAAGTATTTATATTGATTTATTTTATATTATAACATAAAAAATATTCACAAAATAATAAATTAAAAATAAATGTTTAGTTTTACTAACTAAGGGATATACTAACAAGTAAGATTAAAAAAGCAAATATAGATATAGGAGGAATAGCTAATTGAAAAAAATATTAATTACTATAACAATATCAGCAACAATTATCATATTCTTGCTTGGATTTATACAGTTTGGTAATAGTAATACATATAATAGTACAGCAGATATAGTATATTCCATTAATAATATACCTTCAGATTTAATTAAAGTTGGAAGCCTTACTAAAAGACAGCAGGATTTTATCTGTGCTATTAGCAAAGGATTGATAGAAGAAGATATAAATGGCAATATGTTACCGGCTTTAGCTGAAAGTGTTGAAATATCTCAAGATGGCATACAATATGATTTTACAATTAGAGATGATGTGTATTGGACAAATGGTGAAAAAATAACTCCTAAGGATATAGTTGCATTCTTTAGGCAGATACTCACTGAAGAAGATGAGGAAAATATAGAAGCTCTTTTGAATGTTTATGGGGCAAGAGAATATAAGAATTCAAGTTTAAACTTTAATGATGTAGTGGCAATTACAGCAAAGGATAATAAGGTGGTATTTAGGCTTAATAGTCCTGATGATAATTTCCTGTCTGAATTATCAAAACCTCAATATAGAGTGAGGAAAGATGTAATCTTGTGGGATAATATTAATAAGCAGTATAGTAATTTTGTATATACAGGTGATTATGGAATTGAATCAATGGAAGAAGGCAAAATAATTTTAACTAGAAATAAGAAAAGTAATGCTGCACTGCCAGAAACCATTTCTATAGTAGAAGATGAATCGGAGGATTTAGCTTTAGCATCATTTGAGGTAGGTACTACAGATATAGTTGTAGATCCACCTAGAAGTGAATTAAATAGATTAAAAAGTGAAAATAGCATTATTACTTTACCTTCAAATAATGCAGTATACTTAGCATTTAACTTACGGGATCACTTTGTTCCTATAGAGGGGAGAAAGAGTTTATACTATGAAGTAACTAAGGCATTAAATGAATTTGCCAATAAAAATACAGCTGCCGTGGTGATGTCTGAATATAGTTATTTTAGGGATTATGATGACTTAGAGAAGCTACAGGCTAGGAAAGTAATGACCAATAGCCAGGATGAGTGGCATGATGAAGGTAATGTAGTATTAATCTGTGAAAAAAATGTTGCTAATAAAGAGCTGGCTAATGCAATAAGCTCTTGGTTCGAAAAAAATACAGATTTATCATTGATAATCAGGCTGGTAGAAAAGGATCAATATAAAGAAGTGATCGAATCAGGTGATTATGATATGGCATTGGTAAATCTTGAAGTAACTGAAAATTACCAGGATGAATTATATGATACAGTATCAGAATATCTACCAGATATCGCAATGGAGGTATGGTCTTCCGAGGAAGAGTCAGTGGAAGAAGAGCTTTTTAATAATTATAGTATAGTACCTTTAATATTCTATAATGAAAATATAGCAATAAATAAAGGAATACATGGGATAACTCTCGATAATAATGGCAACATAAGGTTTAGTGAAATACGTAAACAATAATAATAAGCTGATAGAAATCTGCGGATAAATTTATTCCAAAGCTTCTACCAGCTTATTTATTTTTAACTTTTATCTGCCTTTATTTCAGGTTCTACAGATGTTTCAGATGAAGAAGCTAAATTATCATCTTCTGAAGGAGTTAAATTATTATTTTCTGAGTCGGCTAAATCTGTAGGATTACTTACTTCATCTTCTATGTCTGGGTCCCTATCTCCAGCTACAACAATATTGCTATTGATATATTGATTTTTAAATAAGTATATGAAGGTATAGAATATAAAGAAATTCTTATAGCTATCAAAAGTAATTTTATCGCGAGTGAATTCCTTCTTCTTTTTATGATAAGTAATTGATTTTAAAAATATAGGAGCAATTCCTATAGAATTAGGTGTTGGCAGATTAGGCATTCTAAAAAAGCTTTCATTCAGCATATCAGATGATTTTAAAGTAAGACCTCGATACCTTTCATAGTCATCTAGAGTTGGCGCCTCTGGCCAGCTAGGTATAATACCTGAATTTATGAAGTATTTTTTATATAGTGAAGAAATTATATTTTTATATTTTGACTGACAATCTGCAATGTCGGCATATACTAAAAAAGCCAAGAAATAAAAAGTTATATCTAAACAGGTATATTTAATTTCTTTTTTTGATGAAAGCTTGTAAAAGGCTTCGTTTTCGGAATCATATAGTGAGTAGAGCCTTTCAATTATTTCGGTAGCCTTATCTAAGAAAGAAATAATTTTAGTATGTTTATAAGATAATGTTAATGTTATACAGCAGAAACAAGCTGTATCTAATGAATCTACATAATAATCTTTTTCATCAAATTTGTTCATAGCAAAGTCTGCTAAATCAATTAGGAAAGTTGTAAGATCAGGAAGTCCCTCAATATCTTTATAGTCGTAAAGGATATTAAAAATAAATAATATTTTACATAATTCATCTAATGATGAATCATATACTTTTTCTTTAAAGTCTAAAAACATCTGAAGGATTTCAAGAGCAAAGTTCTTATAACTTTCAGAATCTTCATTATTAGGATTTTTAACGGCATATATTAGATAGGCCAGCATCATAAAACCTTGATCTGAAAATTTGAATTTTTTATCTCTGCCAATTAAATTAAAGTTTTTATAATTATTTTCTAATATGTTTTTCTTGTCAGTAAATGCACCTTCAGTATCTCTTAAGTTTACAGAATAAAACTCTAATTGTTCTTTTGCCAAAGATTCATATATTTTATATACGGAATAAATATTACTGTCTTTGGTTTCAAAATCACGATAATAATCTTGCAGCTCTAAAAGCGATAAGGTCATTAATGCATTAGTAGAGGGATTAAGATCCTTTTTGAAAGTGTCCTCGTCAAAACCATTGGAATTCTTGCTGTGAATAAAGTTTGGAGATGACCTTCTATATACGCATAATAGTGGAGAAATATTACTATTTATGCTAATATCATTGGTAGAAGCCAGTCTTTTATAGTTCTTGATAGATGAGGCAATACCACATTTTGATTCTAATACAATTGATTTAACTGATTCTTTTGCTAGAAAGAAAAGCTGGGTACTTATTTCATCTAAAGATAAAGAATTCATTCTAAAAAAAGGTCCAATATATTTCAAATTTTTCACCTCTTAATTAATCCTTATATTAATAATATGAGAATATAATGAAAATAGTGCTTAAATTTTATAAATTTGCAGGTGAAAGGATATATAGGATAAAAAAGTAAAGAATATATAATGATTATGGATAAGGCGATATTATTTATTATAAAATATATTAGACATTTATAAAGGTTGGAGGATAAATAAT
Source organism: uncultured Clostridium sp. (assembly GCA_934777095.1). Taxonomy (GTDB): domain Bacteria; phylum Bacillota; class Clostridia; order Clostridiales; family Clostridiaceae; genus Clostridium. Next base: position 13,211 of record CAKVNP010000009.1, read on the forward strand.
GAGATGTGATGGAAGAAAAAAAGATCAAGTAAGAAGTGCAAAAATAACAAGAAATTATATAAAGCATGCAGAAGGATCAGTATTAATAGAAGTAGGAGATACTAAGGTTATTTGTACAGCTTCTATTGAGGATAAAGTACCGCCATTCTTAAAAGGTAGTGGTGAAGGCTGGATTACAGCTGAGTATAATATGCTTCCAAGATCAACAACAACTAGAAAAGCTAGAGATATATCAAGATTAAAAATTGATGGAAGAACTATGGAGATACAAAGGCTTATAGGAAGAGCATTAAGATCAGTTGTTGATTTAAAAGCATTAGGAGAAAAGACTATCTGGCTTGATTGTGATGTTATTCAAGCAGATGGAGGAACAAGAACCACTTCAATAACAGGAGCCTTTGTAGCTTTAGTTGATGCGGTGAATAAATTACATAGGCATAAAAACTTTGAGGTATATCCTATAAGAAAATTTGTATGTGCAACAAGTGTTGGAATAGTTGGTGAAGAGAAATTATTAGACTTATGTTATGAAGAAGATTCAAAAGCAAAAGTAGATATGAATATAGTTGGTACAAATGAGGGGGATTTTGTTGAAGTACAAGGTACAGGCGAAGATGCTCCATTTACTAGAGCTGAGTTAAATGAATTATTAGACTTAGCGGAAAAAGGAATAAAGCAAATGATCCAGCTTCAAAAAGATTGTTTAAAGATGGATGCATTATGGATTGGAACAGGAGAACGTAAATAATGAAAAAGATAGTGCTTGCAACAAATAATAATAAAAAGGTAAAAGAGTTAAAGAATATGCTTCAGGAGTTTGATTTTGAAGTAGTATCATTAAAAGATGAAAATATAAATATTGATGTTGAAGAAGATGGAATTACTTTTGAAGAAAATGCAGAAAAAAAAGCACAGGAAATATATAATTATTTAAAAGAAGCTGGCAAAGGTGAATATTTAGTATTAGCTGACGATTCAGGCTTAGAAACAGATTATTTAAATGGAGCACCAGGAGTGTATTCTGCTAGATTTGCTGGTGAACATGGTAATGATATAGCTAACAATGAAAAGCTGCTGAAAGAATTAAAGAGTGCAGAAGGAGAGGAAAGAAAAGCTCATTTTGTATGTGCTTTAGCTTTAATAGGTAAAGATATAAAGAAAATTATTAGAGGAACAGTAGAAGGGTATATAGGAAAAGAATTCGTGCAAAATGATGCTTTTGGCTATGATCCATTATTCTATTGTCCTTTATTAAATAAAACATTTGCAGAGGCAACACCAGAGGAAAAAAATTCAGTTTCCCATAGAGGAAACGCTTTAAAAGAGCTTGCTGTATTTTTAAAACAACTTTAATCTTTAAAGAATAAACAAAGTAATTATGAATTATGAATGATGAATGATGAATTAAGGTAGAATTCTCTTGAGGGGAATTTTATAAGTATGTTTTTTCGAAACTCCAAAGGAGTTTTAGCATTAATTCATAATTCGTAATTCATAATTCATCATTTAAAAAAAGGAGGGTTTTTATAGTGTTAATAGCAGTTATTAGTGATTCACATAATAGTGATGTATCAATTAAGCAGGTGAAGAGGTATATAGAAATAGCTGATGTAGTATTATTCTTAGGTGATGGAGAAAAGGATATAGATGAAATTACCGCTGATTTTACTGGAGAAGTATATAAGGTCTCAGGAAACTGTGATTATTTAAGAGTCAATCCAGCAGAGCAATTAATAGTTTTAGGAGACAAAAGAATATTTATGTGTCATGGACATAAGTATGGAGTTAACTATGGCTTAAATTCTATTTATTATAGAGGGAGAGAAGTAGAAGCTGATATAGTTTTATTTGGCCATACACATGTGCCTGTAATAGAGTATATTGGAGATATGTTGATAATGAACCCAGGTAGTATGTCTTTAGGAAGAGGGCTAAAACAAAGGACAATGGGGTATATAAAAATAGACGGTAAAGCCCCTGTAGAAGCCACTATTGAAGAGATTAATATAGCTGAAAAATAAAAAAATAAAAAAAAATAAAAAAAGGTATTGACGTATTAAGTAGGATATTGTAGAATAATCCTTGTCGCTGCGAGGTGAGCAAGTAATTGCGGGGTGTGGCGCAGATGGGAGCGCGCGTGGTTTGGGACCATGAGGTCGCAGGTTCAATCCCTGTCACCCCGACCACTTTAAATCTTTAAGTGATATTTATGCGGGTATCGTATATCGGCTAATACTCCAGCCTTCCAAGCTGGAAAGGTGGGTTCGATTCCCACTACCCGCTC
>CAKVNP010000010.1 GCA_934777095.1 uncultured Clostridium sp.
ATATGGTTACTATTTATGGTATGTCAGATAGATTTGATATGGTAGCTTTAGAATCTATCCAAAATAGATACTTAGATGGAAGATTAGTTAGAAACTGTAGTGAACAAACTTCTACTTTAATCGATGAAGAAATCTTAAGTATAGTAAGAGACTGTCACGAAGAAGCTAAGAGAATCTTAAGAGAAAATAGAGATATCTTAGATAAAGTAGCAGCATTCTTATTGGAAAAAGAAACTATCTATGGTGATGACTTAATGAGATTCGTCTATGAAAAGTATCCTGAAAGAAAAAAGGTAGCAAAAGATTCTAAAGAAGAAGCTGCAGCTGAATTAGAAGAAAAGGTTGATGTTCTTACAGAAACAAAGTCTGAAGGAAATGATACTGTTGTAATAGAAGAAAAATCAAAAGAAGAAGAAATAACTTCTGATAATATTATTGATTTAAATAAAATGTAATGTAAAATGTATAAGGAGTGTATCGTATTTTTTATGATACATTCCTTTTACTAATATCCATCAAAAATTGGAGGTATTATTTTGGATAAATTTGAATTTTTAAATGAAGAGCAAAGGCTGGATTATACATATAAAGTACTTAATGAAGAAATCTTAAATTATATAGAAAAGAGAAAAAGCGTAGCTGAATATATCTTAGATTATAGAAAAAACTTCATCGAAGAACATAAAGATGATGAAGATGCTATTATGGAATATTTTGATCATGAAAGATATGTAAAAGAAGAAACATATAAGACTATCGATAGAAAGCTTGCTGAATTTACTAAGCTTAGAGAAAATCCTTACTTTGGTAAAGTTGTCTTTACGGATGATGATTACCAGGAAGAAATCTATATTGGTAGATATGGCTTAAGTAAAGATGATACTTATGAAAATGTAATAATAGACTGGAGAGCACCAATTGCCTCATTATTCTATAAAGGAACATTAGGTGAAGCTACTTATAAATCACCTGAAGGAGAGATTCCGGCAGAAATTCTTTTAAGAAGACAAATAATGATTAAAAAAGGAAAGCTTCAAGGATATTTTGATTCTGAAGTAGATGTAAAAGATGAAATACTTCAAATGGTGTTATCATCAAATTCAGGAGAAAAGCTTAAAGATATCGTAATGACTATCCAAAAAGAACAAGATGATATCATTAGAGAAGATAGACAAAAGGTTGTAGTAGTTAATGGTGTTGCTGGTTCAGGTAAAACTACCATAGCACTTCATAGAGTAGCATATTTACTTTATAACTACAGACAACAGTTAGGTGATAAAGTATTAATTTTAGGGCCAAATGATGTATTTATAGATTATATTGCTGAAGTATTACCTAATTTAGGAGAAAGCGATGTTGCCCAAGAGACATTTGCCAGCTTTGCAATAAAAGAAATTGGCTTAAATGAAGAAGTTATTGATTTTACAGCATACCTAGAAGAAGTTTTAAAAGGAAATGAAGAAATAATAAATGAAATTAAGCATAAAGCATCTGAAGAATTTATTGAATTCCTAGATAAGAAATGTGCAGAGTTTGAAGAGTCTTACTTTACATTACAGCCAGTAACAGCTTTTGGTGAAGAAATAGTATCTTTAAAAGAAGTAGAAGAGCTATTTGAAAAGCATTATAAATATATGCCTTTATTTAGAAGAAGCCAAAAAATCAAGAGAGTATTAGAAGCAAAAGTTAAGGATAAGAGAGATGAAAAAGTTAGAGAATTAAATGCATCTGTTAAAGAAAAGCTAGCTAATCTTTCAGAAGACCAAAGAGTTATTGAAGAAAATAATATTGAATTCCAAAGACGTATTGCAGTTAGAGATATAGTTAGAGAAGTAATGGAAGCTAAAAAGAGAATAGCATCATGGATAGATAATGAAAGCATCGTTGATTTATATAAAAAGACAGCTGATGTAGAAACTCTTTCTTATTTAGACCTGCCAGCAATATTATACTTAATGATTAAACTTGATGGTAAGAAAGTTAAGAAGGAAGTTAAACATATTGTTATTGATGAAGCTCAAGATTACAGCATGCTTCAATTCCTAGTATTACAAGGATTAACAGGCTGCAGAAGCTATACAATAGTAGGAGATGCTAACCAAAGACTAATTAAAGTTGAAGATGAACCAGCAATGTTAAAACTTAAAAAGTTATATGGCGGATTTGTTAAAAACTTTGAATTAAACAAGAGTTATAGATCTACTCAACAAATTATGGAATATGCAAACAAAGTTCTTGCAGAAGATGCTATAGTTCCATTTGTGAGAGAAGGAAAATATGACGTTGAAGAACATGAAGTAAACAATGGCGATGATTTAATTGATAAAATATTAGAAATTCTTGAAGAATACGATGACGATGAATATGAAAATATTGCAATCATCACTAAAGGAAAAGAAGAATTAAATAAAATAGCGCCAGAACTTAAGAGATTTACCAAAGTAATGGCCTTTGATAATACAGACATAATTTACAGAGGTGGTAAGGTTGTAGTTCCATCATACTACGCAAAAGGATTAGAATTCGATGCAGTAATAGTAGTAAACTTCGATGATACAACAGACGACCTAGTAAAATACATTATGTACACAAGAGCACTACACAGACTATCAATCATTGATGTTAAATAAATAATTAATTAGCTACCACTGCTACTCAATATGTTAAAAATTTCTATCAGCTATTAAGGGGAAATTACTAAAAGTACAAAACTCACTTCGTTCAGACAATTGTACTTTCTTAACATAATTTCCCCTTAATAACAAATGAAATTCTATAACATATTTCGAAGGCAGTATCCGCTAATAAATATTTATTAAAATACTTAGTTAAGGTAAAAACTCCTGAGGGAGTTTCTATAGGTTTAAAAGAGGCTTTTAACTGTGACTACAATATTTATCTGTAGCTGGTTAAAAGCCTCTTTTTCTCATTTACTCTTGCCACGCTGATAATCGAAGCGATTATAGCTGCACCATTCACCATTCTCCTGCCGCAGGCAACATTCACCGCGCCAAGCCTTTCACTTGCCACCAGGCAACATTCACTTGCTTGTAACATTCACCTGCCACCAGGCAACATTCACTTGCGTCAGCACCCTTCACCGTCCTCCGGACCTATATATCATATTTGTCTAATTTAGTAATTACTTTATTATAAACATTATCTACAAATTCAAAGTCCATTGCAGCAATATAGTAAGTTTCCAGTTCATCATGAAGAGTATGAGCTTTATTAATTAAAGATACAGCTGTATTTACCAGCTCATAGAAAATATTACTATCATAAGCTATTTCATCAGTTTTATCAGCGCTTTGATTAGTTTTAGTATAATCAGATAGATTATAGTCTAAGCCTGTAAAAGTACTATTATTTATTTCATTATTAGTAAGAATACAAGTTGATAATTCAGGAATAAAAATATGTTCTATTCTTTCAGGTAAGAATGGGTCATGCATATATTCAATATAATATCCTTTCTTCTGTCCACGAGAGCCTATATATTTCAAGATATCAGTTTTGCCCAGTCCTGGCCCACCTGATAAAACGTATTTTGTTTTATAGTCATTACTTAAAATATCAGCATAAGAAATTATGCCATCAGGTGTAATTGCAGTGGCAAATAAATGACGTTCTTCACCATAGCCACTTTTATCACGTTTAAACACATTATTTTTTAGGTTTTGAATTAAGTTTGAAATCTTATTAGAATCAAGTGATTCATAATTAATATTACTCCAATCATCATGTATATATTTTGCAGAACCTAAAAATCTATATGCTCGTTTAAAGTTTTTGCTTATTTCCTTATTTATCGCAATAATTTGTTTTTTATGAGCAGTAAGCTTATCTATATCTAAAGCATCTCCTAAATTTAATATTTCATCTACTGCTCCTGGAGTTATTGGATCAACTATATGAGGTGAAGTACCATCTAATAAAGCAACATTTAGATCCTTTACTACTACGCCATCTAAAGAATTAGGATCAGATGAGCAATGATGGAATTCAACTGTATATCCTTTATTTAAAAAGTATTGTCCAACTTTTTTCATTAATGAAGATTTGCCTGTTCCTGGGCCACCTTTTAAACAGAGGATTCTATTTGCAGCATCTTGAGAAAGAATATACCTATAAAATGAATAAAATCCCTTTGAGGTATTTGAGCCAGGGAACAAATGTAGTTCTTTCGTATTAGTCATTATATCACTCCTAATATATACCTATAAAATTATACATTATAGTGTATTCAAAAAAATCTAAAAAAGGACTAAATTCATTAAGATAGTAATATGTAATGAATAAAAATAAAAAAATATAAAATATTCTTGCATAAATATTAAAAAGTGTTGTATAATTATACAAGAGATATGAATAAAGGTTAAATGAGGGGGAGTTATTTATGAAAAAGGGATTAATTAAAAAATTTATTATAACAGGATTAGTTACAGTAATGTCATTAGGGCTTGCAGCATGTGGATCAAGCAATAAGAAATCAGAAAGCGTAATGGATTCTATCAAAGAAAAGAATAAAGTAGTTGTAGGGTTAAGTGCAGATTATGCACCATATGAATTTCATATAATTGAAAATGGACAAGATAAAATAGTTGGTTTTGATGTTAATTTAGCAGAAGAAATTGCTAAAGATTTAGGCGTTGAATTAGAAATAAAGGAAATGGAATTTGATTCACTGATAACAGCACTTCCAGCAGGAAAAATTGACTTAATTATTTCAGGAATGAATCCTACACCTAAAAGAGCAGAGGCTGTTGATTTTTCAGAAATTTATTACACTTCACAGCACGGAATATTAGTAAGAGCTGAAGATGCTGATAAATATAAAACTTTTGCAGATTTAAATGGTAAGAAGGTTGGTGCACAATTAGGATCAACTCAAGCAGAATTAGCTGGTGAATTAATAGAGGATGCTGATCTTCAACTATTAGCTAACGTGAATAATTTAATTATAGAATTAAAGTCAGGAAAAGTTGATGCCCTTGTAATGGAATTACCAGTTGCAAAGCTTGCAGTACAAAGCAATCCAGAATTAGCTGTTGGTGAAGAAGTATATGAAGAAGAAAGTGGCGGAAATGCAGTAGCAGTTAAAAAAGGAAATGAAGATTTAGTTAAAGAAATAAATAATGTTATTGATAAATTAATCAATGATGGAAGCATGGATAAGTTTATACAAGAAGCTACAGAGTTAGCTCCACAAGCAGTGGAAGAATAAGATATTTAAGGAAAGATTATTATGAATTTAGATTTTAGTTTTATAGGAGAGTATTTACCATATTATTTTGATGGAGTTAAATATACATTAATTATATCGCTAATAACAGTTTTATTTGGGGCATTTTTTGGGTCAGTACTTTTTTACATGAAATCTTCAAATTTTCACATTTGGAAGATAAAACCTTTAAAAATACTAGCAGTTATTTATATTGAAGTAATAAGAGGAACACCTATGTTATTGCAGGTACTTATAGTATATGCAGGCTCAGATATGTTTTTTGGAATAGAATTATCAGCTTTCTATTCAGCAATTGTTGCCATAGCATTAAACTCGGCAGCATATGTTTCTGAAATAGTAAGAGCAGGTATTGAAGCTGTGGATAAGGGGCAGATGGAAGCAGCGAGAAGCCTAGGTATGAAAAAAAGTACAGCAATGATGCTTATTGTAGTACCACAGGCTATAAGAAATATTTTACCTGCTATAGGTAACGAGTTTGTTGCAGTAATTAAAGAATCATCAATGGCATCTGTTATTGGTGTTGGGGAGCTAATGTTTGCAGCAAAAATTGTACAAGGCTCAACATATAAGGGATTAGAGCCATTAATAGTAGCAGCAGGATTCTATTTTGTATTAACATTTACCTTAGGAAGAATAATTTCTTACATTGAAAGGAGGATGAAAGTAAGTGATATACGTTAATAATTTAGAAAAGTCTTTTGAAAAAGTTAAAGTATTAAAAGGCATTAACGAGCATGTTGAAAAAGGGGAAGTTGTAGTTGTAATTGGCCCATCAGGTTCAGGTAAAAGTACATTTTTAAGATGCTTAAACTTACTAGAGGTTCCTAGCAGTGGTGAAATAATATTTGAAGGCAAGAATATAACTGATAAAAAGGTGGATATAAATAAATTAAGAGAAAAGATGGGGATGGTTTTTCAAGGTTTTAATTTATTTCCACATAAAACAGTATTAGAAAATATTACAATAGCACCAATTAAGGTAAAAAAGATGTCTAAAAATCAGGCAGAAGCAAAAGCAATAGAATTATTAGAAAAAGTGGGGCTTGTGGATAAAAAAGATGCTTATCCATCATCATTATCAGGGGGACAGAAACAAAGAATAGCAATAGCAAGGGCATTAGCAATGGAACCAGATGTAATGCTATTTGATGAACCTACTTCAGCATTAGATCCTGAAATGGTTGGAGAAGTATTAAATGTAATGAAGGACTTAGCAAAAGAAGGAATGACTATGGTTGTGGTAACACATGAAATGGGATTTGCCAGAGAAGTTGGGGATAGAATTCTCTTTATGGATGGAGGAAAAATTCTGGAGCAGGGTGAACCAGAAAGTTTCTTTACTAATCCTAAAAATCCTAGAACGATAGATTTCTTATCAAAGGTCCTTTAAGATAATTACGAATTATGAATTATGAATGACGAATTGTGGTAAAAACTCCTCTTGGTGAGGAGTTTTTTTATTTTTGCTAAAAAATATATTAAGAGAAGCGGTAAAAAATATCAATAATATATGACCTCGCCATATAATAAAATATAGAGTGAAAGCAATGTAGGCGAGGAGAAAATGGCAGAGCATTTTAGATATGATTTTTTAAAGCTAGAATTTAGGCCATTATATGATGAAATACAAGAAGAAATAAATAAAGCTGCTTCAATGGATACAGTATTTGGAATTCAAAACATTCTTATTTCATTAGTAGCATGTATTTATAATTCAAATAAAATTTATCAAAATAAAGAATTAGCCTTTAATGAGAGACTTAAGGAACTTAATGATATAAATCTGCTGGAGGGCAATATTGAAAAGAAGATTTTAAGTCTATATGAAAATAAAGAAGTAGCAGAGCCAGAAGTTGTATTGTATGAAATTTTAGTATGGCTAGCTATAACATATGGCTGTGAAGATTATTCATTGATATTACAAAGCCTTAATGATAGAGAAAAAGATATATTTGCCCAAGAATTAAAAAGAAAGAAGAAGCTTAAAAATATAGATGGTATGAGAGCATCTGATGAAAATGAAGAGGAACGCAAAAAAGAAGCAGCTAATTTAGTTGAAGAGGGAGAAAAATATTATTTTGGCAGGAATTGCACTAGGGACAATAAGAAAGCACTAGAGTATTTTCTCAAAGCCGCTGAATATGATGATGAATTTGCCCAAGCATATATTGGGTTATTTTATGATAAAGGTTATGCAGTAGGCAGGAATTATAATAGGGCTGCTAAGTGGTATTATAAAGCAGCCATAAAGGGCAATGCCTTTTCACAAAATGCTTTAGGAACATTATATTTAGAGGGGAAAGGTGTAAGCAAGTGTTATGAAAAAGCTTTCTTATGGTTTCAAAAAAGTGCAGAAAGTGAATATCCAGCAGCATATTATCAAATAGGACGAATGTATTATAACGGATTTGGGGTAGAAAAAGATCTGGCAAAATCATTTTCTTGGTATGAAAAAGCAGCAGAAGCCAATCTACCAGTAGCACAACATGCTTTATCATATATGTATAAGAATGGAGAGGGCTGTGAACAGAATAATATTAGGGCTTATTTTTGGATGGAGAAGGCTGCTGAAAACAACTATGAAGATGCATTTTATATTATAGGAAAGTCTTACCTAGATGGAATTTATTTAGAAAAAAATTATCAAAAGGCTTTTTATTATTTGAAAAAGGGCTATGGAGAATTGGATCTTAACTGTATTTATGAATTAGCAAATATGTATTTCAATGGATATTATGTAGAGAAAGATATAATGACAGCGCTAGAATTATATAATTTATGTTTGGAGTACGGAAATACAGATTTGTACTATAGAATAGGCAAAATATATGAAGAACTTGAAATGACAGAGAAGGCTGTAGATATATATTTAGAAGGACATAACAAAGGGATTATTAAATGCACACAAAGACTGGGAATAATGCTGTACAATGGGGAAGGTGTTACCAGAGACCTTGATAAGGCCATTGAATTTATGGAAAAAGCAGCAGATGAAAAAGCACCACATGCAATGTATGTTTTAGCTATATCATATATCAGACAGAATACTTTTAAAGATAAAACAATGGAAAAGGCTGTAGAACTGTTAAAGGAGTCATATGCCTTAGGCTGTGCCTATGCTGCAGAATATCTGGCAGCTATTTTAATTAATGAACTGAAGGAAGGAAAACAGGTAAATAGCGAAGAACTCCTTGAATATATTCAGTTTGGCAGTGAAAACAATATAATTAATTCATATTTCCAATATGGATTTATTTATGAAAAGGGAATTGCGGTGGAAAAAGATTATGAGCAGTCCTACCATTATTATAAGCTCGCAGCAGACAATAAATTAGCCAAGGCAATGTATAAATTAGGAATTTGGTATGAAAGAGGAATATTTTTAAGCCAAAATATAGAATCAGCAATCAAGTGGTTTCAGCAGGCAGCAGAGCTAAATGATTCGTTATCTATTGAAAAGCTTATTGAAATATATGAAAAGGGCTTTGGTGGTAAAGAAGACCATATGAAAGCTATATATTATTTATTTAAGCTGATTGAACTTGATTCATTAAAAGGTAAATGCAAATTAGCCTATTATTGTTTTAAAGGCATAGGCATCGAAATAGATACAGACAGGGGTAATGAATTAATACAGGAAGTAGAAGAAATAGATAAGGGAACAGCTAATAATTTAAAAGGTTTTTTAGGCAGTGAAAAGCTGCTAGATTTATCTAAGGATCAAATAATAGATTACTATAAGGAAGGCATAGATTTAGGCAATGCAGAATGCTATGGAAACTTAGCTAGCTTTTTATATAATAATGAATTGTATAATGATGAAAGGTATACAGATGATTTTAAGCTGGCCATGGAAGGAATAGATATTTCCGATAATCAATGTATTTACTATTATCTATTAAGTATACTAAAAAAAATACAAGCAAGCACAATAATAACATTAGAAGAAATTGCAGTTATTAATAAAATAAAAGAACTAGTAGACCAGGGATTTTATACTGGCATAAAGACTCTAGAAAAATGGTATGAAACTAGAAATGTTAATGATTTAGAGAGCCTATATAAATATAAGCAGCAGGCTATATTTTATAATTTGAATTCTTAATTCAAATTAATAATGAAAAATGATGAATTATGAATTATGAATTTCGGAAGAAATCCCCTTAGGGGGATTTCTTAATTTTATATAAAAAAGAAACTCCCGAGGGAGTTTCAACATCAATTCATCATTCGGCACTCATAATTTATCATTATAACAAGTGTAGGTCCACAGTAATAATGCAGTTGTAGTTTGGATGCTTATCTTTAATATCTTTTTCAATAAGTCCGCCAAGAGTTTCAGAATTTAATTTTGAATTAAATTCTTTGGAATCTACTACTACATCAAAGATGATGTTTTTATGTTCTGAATCACCTACTAATCTCAAATCATGATAAGATTTCACCATAGGATATTTTTTTAATACATCATTAATAAATTCCCTAGTAGATACTATTTCTTCTGTGTCTACACAGATAGGGTCCATATGGATTACTAAATAAATATTTAATTCTTTAGAAATTTCCCTTTCAGCAGTATCTATAATATTATGGATTGTCATAATATCAATATTTGCAGGTATTTCAGCATGGATAGAAGCCATTATTCTTCCTGGGCCATAATTATGGATTATTAAATCATGTACGCCAGTGATGTTATCATAAGATAAAACCATTTTATTAATTGCTTCAACCAGTTCAGGATCAGGTGATTCTCCAAGCAATGGGCTGATTGTTTCTTTAATTAAGGTAAAGCCAGAATAAATAATTGCTAATGCTACAACGATACCGATATATCCATCTAAAGGAAGTGTAGTAAATTTAGCAAGAATATAAGAAATAACTACGGTAGTAGAAGTAAATACATCACCAAGGGCATCTGTTGCAGTAGCCCTTAAAGCTGAAGAATTAATCTTATTTCCTAAAATTTTATTAAAGCTTGCCAGCCACACCTTAAAGCCTATAGAAATTAATAAAAGAATAAATGGTATTATTTCAAAAGTAACAGCTTCCGGATGGATTATCTTGTTAAAAGATGTTTTAACAAATTGAAGTCCTACCAGCATAACCATAAAGGATACTACTAAAGCAGATAAATATTCAATTCTTCCATGACCAAATGGATGCTCTTTATCAGCTGGTTTATTAGCCATTTTAAAACCTACTATTGTAATAATAGAAGAGGCAGCATCAGATAAGTTATTAAAGGCATCCGCAAGGACAGCAATTGAGCTTACCATTATCCCGACTGATCCCTTAATGGCAAATAATAAAAGGTTTGTTATTATGCCAACTATTCCTGCTAGGTTTCCATAAGCAGATCTTACTTTATTATTTTTTACGTCATCACTGTTTTTAATAAATTTATTTACTAAAAAATTTGAAATCATTATTATCACTTCCAATCAAATTATATATCATATATGTAGTTTTTCGTAAATAATACTAGAATATTAATAATAAAAAGTCAAAGTTCTCTATATTGTATAAACCCATAAATTAGTTTATATTATAAAGTATATCCAGTTTATAAGGAAATGAGGTTATAAAAATATGGAAAAACAACAAGCACTAGACTTAATAAACTTTTTATACAATAGCCCAACAGCTTTTCATGGTGTAGAAAGTGTAAAAAATGTATTAATTGAAAATGGATATAGCGAAATAAAGGAAAGCGATAGCTGGAATTTAAAAGCTAAAGGAAAATATTATGTAATAAAAAATGAATCTGCTTTAATAGCTTTTGAAGTAGGAAGTGAAAATATAGAAGAACATGGATTTAGATTAATTGGAGCTCATACAGATGCACCTGGATTTAAAATTAAGCCAAATCCTCAAATGATTTCTGAAGGAAAGTATGTAAAGCTTAATACAGAAGTTTATGGTGGGCCAATATTAAGTACTTGGTTTGATAGACCATTAGCTTTAGCAGGTAGAGTTGCAATTAAAGGAGCATCGCCATTAAAACCAGAAACAAGATTAGTTAACATAAATAAACCATTAATGATAATCCCTAATATAGCTATTCATATGAATAGAACTGTAAATGAAGGATACAACTACAATAAACAAGTTGATACACTACCTTTATTAGGATTTATTAATGAAAAATTAGAAAAAGAAGATTACTTAATGAATATCTTAGCTGAAGAGCTTAAGGTTAACAAAGAAGATATCTTACATTTCGAATTAATGCCATATGAATATGAAAAAGGTTCATTAGTTGGTATGAATGAAGAAATGATTTCATGTGGAAGATTAGATGACATGTGGATGGTATATGCAGGATTACAAGGTCTTGTTAATAGCAGAGAAACAGAAGCTACAAAAGTATTAGTATGTGTAGATAATGAAGAAATAGGAAGCTTAACTCCACAAGGAGCTAACTCAACATTATTAAACAACATCTTAGAAAGAATAGCTTTAGGATTAGGAAAGAACAAAGAAGAATATTACAGAACATTAGCTAACTCAGTAATGATTTCTTCAGACTTAGCTCATGCTGTTCATCCTAACTTAGGAGATAAATGTGATCCAACAAACAGACCAGTATTAGAAGGTGGGCCAGTACTTAAGATAGCTGCTTCAGGAAGCTATAGTACAGATTCATATAATGGTGCTGTATTTGCAGCAGTTTGTGAAGCTGCTGGAGTTCCATTCCAAAAGTTTGTTAATAGATCAGACTTAAGAGGTGGAACTACAATTGGGCCAGTTACAGCTGCAAACTTAACTATTCCAGTTATCGATATGGGAGCTCCATTACTTGGAATGCACTCAATAAGAGAATTAGCTACTGTTAAAGATAATGCTTACACAATTAAAGCATTTACTGAATTCTTTGGTTTATAAAAAAATATAAGTGAATGTTAAAAAAGTTCTAAATCTTTGATTTAGAGCTTTTTTAAGTTGAAGGCCTAGGGCAGTGAATGTTGCCAGGGGGCAAGTTAAGGGTGAAGGAATTAAAATGTGCTTTTAATATTATAGTTATAATTTGTAATTATATAGTAAAATATATCATTAAATGGTAAAATATAAAAGAGGTTATAAGGAGAGGTGTAAAAATATATGAATAAAATTATTAAAACAGTTATTTGTGTTATGGGAGTTTGTACATTATTTTTAATGGGATGCAGTAGTAATACAAGTAAAAATGAACCAAAGACAAATAAAGAAAAAGAGATATTAGAATCTGAATCAAGAGTGGAAAGCAATAATGATGTTTCAAATAATAATGTGTCCAATGGTGATGATTCAAATAATGTTGATTTAAATAATAATGATTTAGATAGAGATATATCAGATAATGATGATTCCAATGATACGCTTTTACCAGAAGAGAATAATGATTCAGTAAAGCAAGCATATTTAGATAAACTAAATAATTTACAAGCTGAATTAAGTGTAGAGTTAAAAGATAAATATGCTAGTCCGGTAACACAAGATATGCTGGAAGCAGGTAATGAAGAATATGGTAAGTGGGATGATATGCTAAATGAAATATACGCTGAGCTTCAAGAACAATTGTCTGAAGAAGAGATGGATAAATTAACAGAAGATGAATTAGCTTGGATTAATGTCAGAGATGAAAAAGCAGCTGAGGAAGCTAAAAAAGTAGAGGACGGAAGCTTAGAACCAGTAGTAAAAATAACTTGTTTAGTAACAAGTACTAGAGAAAGATGTTATGAATTAGTGAATAATTATTTGGAATAGTATTTAGTAAAATAAATAAGCAGTAAGTATAATTTATATAATATAAGTTACACTTACTGCTTTTATTTATTAACGGTAATTATCATTGGAATGTTGATATTTCAAATACAATGATATTTTTATGTAATAATATGTATTAAAATGAAATATAAAAATATATGTTAAAGATATGTATTATGGAGCAACAGCACTTTGTAATACACCATCAGTTATAGTCATTGTTCCACCTTCTACAGCATTAATACAGCTGGCAACAGAACAATCATCAGCAACTTTATCAATATCATCAGCAGTAATTAATCCATCTGCTGCAGCAATAACTTCAGAAACAGTACTATCTGTATCAATAGAAGAATCTTTTAATGATACTGAATTATAGGCAGTTACTACTTCTCTTGCCTGTTCTAAAACAGCAACTTTTTTAGATTCATTAATATAACCAGCAAGCTTTGGAGTAAGTGCAGCAGCTAAAACAGCGATAATAGCAATAACAGCTATTAATTCAACTAAAGTAAAACCTTTCTTCTTATTATCATTAGCTTTAACTTTTTTCAAAAATCTCTTCAATTAAATATCTCCTTTACTATCCTCGCGAGTAAAATTTAATGAATTCATATTTTGATTATTGTCACTATTACACAAAATATACATTGGAAAAATAAATATTAATTAAAAAAAGGTAATGGACCTTAACTAATAATATCGCTATATTTGGGAATAATAACCTTAGATTTTAACTAAGGAGGATAAGGTTAGATGACTAGCAACAACTCTTTAAAAAGTAAAAAAGTAGTCTTAAAAGAACTAAATTCAGCTTTTAAAGGCATTATCCATAATTATAAATATATTAATTCATTATCTAAGGGGGAAGAGGAAATCATCCCCTCAGCTCAATGGCTGCTAGATAATATTTATCTTATTGAAAAAGAATATAAAGAAATTAAATTCAATCTTCCTAGAGAATATTATGATAGCAAAGATAGTCATATTTATGAATTCACTAAAGAATATGTAATAGATAGTTCAGCTATCTTAAATGAAGAGGATATGGAAAGTTTTATTAAAAGTTTAAATTATGAGTTGACTATGGGTGAATTATGGGCCTTTCCTTTAATGGCTAGAGCAGCACTGATTATTTTATTAGCTTATATCACTAATAGCATTGCTGTTATCCAGAAACAAAGGGCAGCAGCTAAGAAGCTAGGATATACAATAATTGAAAATATTAAAGAGGGAAATATAGAAAAGTTATTATTAAAGCTAGAAGCAAAATACCCTAAACGTAGAAATATTATAGATCAAAAAATAAACAACGATAAGGAAAAGTTTATGGGGGAAGATGTTTCACTTAATGATGGAATGTTTTCCGTTGAATTTGTAGATAAAATATTTATGGTTCTAAAGGATAATTCAATAGAAGATAAAAGAATATATGATTTTATTTTAGATCGGCTTGAAAAGCAGAAGGATGAAGTAGAATTAGATAAATTATTTATTGAGGAAAATTTGAGGCAGGGAACTATAGAAAATTATATTGCTAATATTATTACTTCATTAAGAAAAATCGAGTCTATTAATTGGCGTAAATTCTTTGAAAGGACTTCAAAAATAGAACGTCTATTAAACTACGATCCAGCAGAAGTTTATTCTAAGATGGATTTTGAAACTAAAGATTATTATAGGCATAAGATAGAGGAAATAGCTAGACGAAGCGGTAGAACAGAAATAAATATTGTAAACTTAATCTTAGAATTATGTAGAAGAGAAGAAAATGATGAAGATTATCAGAAACATGTTGGATATTACATCATAGATGAAGGACAAAAGGAACTTTTAGCTAAGCTTTCATTTAGAGGCAGGATAGATAATTATATTAATCCACAGTTTTACATCTGGGCCATATTAATAATGTCTGTGGTAACTAATCTTTTAATTGTTTTTCTTACTTTTATCTCAAAGCAGAGTTACGGCTTTGGAATGTATTTTTTAGAGTTTCTTATTTTACTTATGCCAGCAGTAGAAATATCAATAATAGTGATAAACTGGGCCTTGTCCAAGAATCCGCAGATTAAAGTTGTACCAGCAGTGAGTTGTGATGAGGAAATGCTTGAGAGGAATAAAACCATTATAGTAATTCCAGCTATAATAGCCTCTAAGCAAAGATTGGCAGAACTTTTGGCAGAGCTAGAAATATATTATTTAGGCAATAAAGATAAAAATATTTTCTTTGCACTTCTAGGAGATTTTAAAGATAGTGAAAAAGAAATCAATTTAGACGAAGATAGAATAAATGATTTTGGACTAAGAAAAATAAAAGAGCTTAATGAAAAGT
>CAKVNP010000011.1 GCA_934777095.1 uncultured Clostridium sp.
AAATTGAATTCTCTTTCAATTCTTTCTTGAATTATTTCCATATGAAGAAGACCTAAGAATCCACATCTAAATCCAAACCCTAAGGCAATAGATGTTTCTGGTTCAAAGTCTAAAGCAGCATCATTTATTTGTAATTTTTCTAATGCTTCTTTTAATTCATCATAT
Source organism: uncultured Clostridium sp. (assembly GCA_934777095.1). Taxonomy (GTDB): domain Bacteria; phylum Bacillota; class Clostridia; order Clostridiales; family Clostridiaceae; genus Clostridium. The sequence continues at coordinate 166 of CAKVNP010000011.1, forward strand.
TTGGCACCATCTACTGGGTAAATACCTGAATAAACCATTGGTACAGCTTTTTTATATCCTGGAAGTGCTTCTGCTGTCGGTCTGTCAGCTTCTGTAACAGTATCACCAACTCTGGCATCTGCTACATTTTTAATAGAAGCTGTGATGTATCCAACATCTCCTGCGCTTAATTCACTTATTGGCATTAATTTAGGCGTAAATACTCCTACTTCTGTAATATCATAAACCTTATTAGTTGCCATAAGCTTAATCTTAGTTCCAGGCTTAACTTTACCATCTAGAATTCTTACATAACATACAACACCTTTGTAGCTATCATAATATGAATCAAATATTAATGCCTTTAAAGGAGCTTCTTCATCTCCATTTGGTGCTGGTATCTTATTAACGATAGTTTCTAAAACATCTTCTACATTTAAACCTGTTTTAGCTGAAATCATTGGTGCATCGTCTGCTTCTATCCCAATAACATCTTCAATTTCTTCCTTTACTTCATCAGGTCTAGCTGATGGAAGGTCAATTTTATTAATTACTGGCGCTATTTCTAAATCATTATCTAATGCTAAATAGCAGTTAGCTAATGTCTGTGCTTCTATTCCTTGTGCTGCATCAACAACTAATATTGCACCTTCACAAGCTGCTAAACTTCTAGATACTTCATATGTAAAATCTACGTGGCCTGGAGTATCGATAAGGTTTAAAATATACTCTTCTCCATCTGCTCTCTTATAAATAAGTCTAGCTGCCTGAGATTTAATTGTTATTCCTCTTTCTCTTTCAAGTTCCATATTATCAAGAACTTGTTCTTCCATTTCTCTTTGAGTTAAAGTTCCTGTTTTTTCTAATAATCTATCTGCTAATGTTGACTTACCGTGATCTATGTGTGCTACTATTGAAAAGTTTCTTATTTTTGATTGTCTATTGCTCATATATCTTAACTGCAAAACTTTGCTGCAGCTTCTTCACCCCCATTAAGTTAAATCAAGCTAAATTATATCATAGAAAGTAGAGTAACTGTCAAGAATATTAAAAATCCATCATAAATTAATGGATTTTTAATTAAATTACCTTGCTTTCCTTTATTTAATTGTTATCTTCATACCAATTTATAAAACTATCAACAACATCATCAATAGCTTCTCGCTCTCTGTCGTTTCCATAATTATTTTCTGTGTTTTCAGTAAAATTATCCACGATATTCTTGGCTTTTTTTCCTATAAAATCAAACACAGGTGTTATTTTATTTAAAATAGGATTATTCTTAGTTAAACTAATACTCTTGCCACCAAATACAACCTTTGCTGAATCCTTTTCGCCATCTACATAGATCTTCACTGGAGCCTTATCAGTAATAAACTCTGAAAACTCCTCACCAAATTCCTCTGTAACAACTTTATAATTTTCACTTGTATTTCCCAATGGAGAAAGTGATTTAGTAGTATTAATATTAACTATAATACACCCTATTATTGCTATTAATAATGAAATAACAGGTATAATGGCTTTTTTCATACAAACACCCCCTAGCCTTCTATCTAAAGGATGAACGTTTTTTTGATTTTTTATACATCATTTATTATATTATCTTAAAGCTTGCTAAAGGTTACTATTAATTATGAATTATGAATGCAGAGTGATGAATGGCGGAAAAACTCTAAAAGAGTTTACTAAAATTTATTAATAAAAAATTCCCCTGCGGGGAATTTTCACCTAAATTCATAATTCATAATTTATAATTCATCATTGCCTATTAATGTATTCTGCAATTACACGTGCTATATATTTAGCAGTAAGTTTCGCTTCCTGTGCTGTGTTGCCAACTCCTCCATCTTCAACTAAAAGCATATTATTGCTAAGCCCCAGGTTAAATGTTCCATAACTTGTATCGTACACAAATGTTCCACCATTATATTCAGTTCTTAATAATGAAGGGAATAATCTGTTTGTTATATCAATTAAATTATTTACTAACGCTTGGTTTTGTTCCAGCTTAGGACTGCTTTGTCCAATTACAAACATAAATTTAGCTAGTGATTCTCCATTTAAGGTAGTGGCAACATTATCCCTATTTGCTGATGAATCTCTATGAAGATCAATAATAAGCTTAAAATCTCCATATTGATTAAGATAATTCTGTACTGTATCTCTTGATCTTAAATAACATCCATTATAATCAACATCATGGAGGGTTTTATCATGAATTACTGAAATACCATATCCTTCTTCCAGCTCCTTAGCTAATATATCGCCTACACCTATAATATTTAAATCTTCATTTTCAGTCCGCCAGTTATTTCCTTCACCTATTTCACTATACGCTTCATGGCTATGGGTATGATATATTAATACCTCTGGCATTGTACTTTCTAGCATTTTTTTAAGACTTCCATCATATGCGGCACTTTCTGCCTCTAGCTGTGCTATTTCTTCTGGTGTAACTTTAGCTATGCTTTCATCTTTCACTTCATAAGGTGAAAATAAAGAAAAAGGATTGGTACTACTTTTATTACTGTTATTATTACTAGTGCCAGCATCTGTATTATATCCAAAAAAAGATATTTCATTGCCCACTATTCCCATAGTGGTTATATTACCAAGCCCCAGAGCCTCTATAATTACTTTTTTTATAGTCAAGTTATTTTCTGCATAATCAGATTTATCATAAGAAATATGTTCCACTACTGGTAATGAATAGTTCAGTAGCTGCACATATGCATATCCTCCTCGTTCACGATAATTATTTATAACACCTATGCATCTTCCTACAAAGAAAATACTTATGGATAAAATAAGAATACATTCTATGGTATACTTATTTTTTTCTGTCCGTCTATTTCTCTTTTCTCCTCTCACAAACATAAATAACTATCCCTCCTATACCCTTATTTATATGTATATGAGGGATTTACATAATTATGATTATAATTATTTACATTATTTCTAATTCATAAATTTATTTATTTCTTCCATTTCCATATCTGGCTGAACCGCTATATTAATTCCATTAGCAATGATTTTTGCTAAACCTTCAATAATAGAATCCACATCTTTTGGTGTTACCATAAGTTCTCCAACATAAGGAGTAAGAATTTCTCTAATCAAAGCATTTTTTTCATTTTTATCGACGGTCTTTAACATATTATAAAAATCTTTACCACTTTCAACTTTACTGATTAAATCATCTAATAAAAGATCGATAGTATCATTAGCTATTGTAGCTGCATCAACTACGGTAGGCACACCTACTGCAATTACTTTTACTCCTAAGCTTTCTTCATTAATCTGCATTCGATGATTACCTACTCCTGCACCTGGTGAAATTCCCACATCTCCTATTTGTATTGTCCTATTTACTCTATCAAGCTTTCTTGAACCTAGAGCATCTACACATATTACAAGATCCGGCTTTATTCTATCCACTACAGACTTTACTATTTCTCCTGTTTCAATACCGGTAATTCCAAGGACACCTGGTGCTATGGTACATACTGATCTCACATCATCTTCTATTGCATCTGGCATTAAATCTTTAATATGCCTAGTAACCATAATCTTATCAGTAACTTTTGGTCCCAATGCATCTGGAGTTACACTTCTGTTTCCTAAGCCTACTACTAAAACTACTTTATCCTCTGTTACATCTTCCAATCTTTTCAATACCTTGCCAACAATTAATGACACATTATCCATTGCTTCGCCATCATAATGTGTAAGTTCTGGAAAATCTATGGTGATATAATGTCCTTTAGGCTTACCTAATTCCTTTCCTGCCTCGTCGCTTTCTATGGTTACTGTGGTAATTTTAACCTCTCCTTCCTCTTCTTCATCAACTTTAACCCCATCTAATTCTTTTTTATTTTCTTCTGTATATGCTTGTTTTGCTTCAATTGCAAGGTCTGTTCTTATACTAATCATTACACTTCCTCCTACAATTTATATTATTTCAAAACTATTTTCCCTAATAACTTTTAATTTCATACTTGAACTTAAAAACTTTCGGTGTTATAATATGATTTGTTGAAAATGAACTCGTACGCAGATTTCCCCAAAAACTGCAAGAGGCCCTATAAAAATTTAAGGGGGTGAATTGAATGGCAAACATAAAATCAGCAAAGAAAAGAATTAAAGTTACTGAAAAGAAAACTTTACAAAACAAAATGGTTAAATCAGCTTTAAAAACTGCTATAAAGAAGTTTGAAGCTGCAGTAGCTGCTAACAACGCTGAAGAAGCTAAAGCTTTATTTGTAGGAGCTGCTAAGTCTTTAGACATGGCTGCACAAAAAGGTGTTGTTCACAAGAACATGGCTGCTAGAAAGAAATCAAGATTAGCTGCAAAATTAAACGCTATGGCGTAATAAATAATAAGCCGGTGATTTTTCACCGGCAATTATTTTATATTAAGAAACGCAATAATTGTCTTACAATTATTGCGTTTCTTAATTCTTTTTTATTTAACCATAAATGTCTTAAATAACATCATTTCCATTTCCAGCTTTTTATCTACACTAGAAGATTTTAATTTATTTTCAGTATCTACACAAATTTTACACAATTCCTCTAATTGTTTTAAAGTAAACTTTGAACATTGAGTCATAAGTTTTTCACAGACAAATTGAGGAAGCCTATATTTAGACATAAAGAAATCTGCTCTTTTTCCTTTGCTTACGTAAGCCTTTATTTCATAAAGCCTTTTAAAATGATTTTCGATGGAAGTTATAATAAGCATATGCTGGTCTGCTTTAAATAATAAGTCATCTAAAAGATCTAAAGCTTTATTTACTTTTTTCGTAGAGATATACTCAACTAAATCGAAAATATCATCTTCACTTCTATTTAACACAAGCTTATCGATATCTTCTTTAGTAATCTCCCTGCCTTCTGCATATGAACATATTTTATCTACTTCTCTTTTTATAATATCGAAATTGTTCTGCACTTTATCTGCAAAATATCTAAGCTGGATTTTCCCGATGTTTCTATCTCTTTCTTTAAATATATCTTCAACCTTCTTGTAATATTTATCTTTTTTAAGCTTATCACAATGGACAACTGTAGCATATTTATCAAGAGTAGTTAGCTTTTTATTTTTCTTTGGAGTATCTCTTTTGTCATTAAATAAGTAATACATTATTAATACAGAATAAGGAGGCAGGTCTTTCATATACTTTGCTAATTCAGTATATGTCTTTGCTCCTTCTTTATCAGCCTTATCTTTTAAGAAGTTAGCTCTAAATACTTCCACTACTTTTTTCTCGCCAAAAAAAGGCATAGTTTCGCAGGCATTTTCAATATCACCAAAAGTAGTTGTAAGCCCATCAAGCCTTTCATAGTTTAAACTTGCAAAATCAGCTGGCACAACTTTTTTTACTACTTCAGCTACGCTTTCTTTAATCAGCTCTTCATCTAATCCGCAAAAAATATATGCATTGCTTATTTTGCCTTTTTTTATTTCTCCTTCAAATCCTTCTATGTTAATCAATTTTATTCTCCTTATTTATACATTATTCCGTCATCATCAAATACTTTAATTTCTGTTATATCACCTTTTATGAAATCTATTATATCATATCCTCCATTTGCTTTCCCATAATTAACTTTAAGTATATATTCCCCTTTATTGGTTTCCATAAGATAATTTTCACCTTTTCTGCTTAAAATTATATCTCTTGATATAACAATTTTTTTAAAATGATTTTTATATAATACTTTATTACATAATGACTTTCTTGATAATTTATCTACTTCCGCTTCTTCGTTATAAATTATTAATTGTTTCTGCCCTTTATATGAGATAAGCAATCCTCCATCCCTATAATTTTTAATGGATGGCACCAGGCTATAATCAGTAATAATAACATAAATCAGTACTATTATTGGAAAATAAATAAATTTTTTATAACCTTTTTGATAAAAATAATAGGTAATTAGAAATGCAATAAAAAAAGCAGCCGCGGACCAGTGGATAATTAATTTATCCATTGAAATTCGTCCTAAAACCATTATGATATAATCTTCAATTCTAATTAGATAGTGGCATAAATATAAGATATAGTTAAAAATGAGCGGCACTTTCCAGGTAAATATTAAGATTATTCCTAAAATAATAAGTATATTCATCAGTGGGATAGCTAACATATTTCCTAAGAGGAAATTGAATGAATACTCGCTGAAATAAATTATACTTATTGGCAAAGTAAAAATCTGTGCTGACAAGGAAACTGCTGCCGTATCTCTAATAACAGCTGGCAGCTTATATAGCTTTTTGTTTATCCTTTTATTAAATAAGATAATTCCTAAGGCCGCTGAAAATGATAATGCAAATCCCAAATTAAAAATATAATAAGGTTTAATTATTAGGCTTACTATGCCTGCAAATGATAAAGCTGCCAAAGGATTATAATTTCTCCGCAAAATAAATCCAAGCTCCATTAATAGAACCATCACATATGCTCTTATAGTAGATGCTGATGCTCCAGTAAACAAAACATATATCAAGGTTAAAGCCAGCGCTGCAGGAACCTTAAAAATCTTTTTTAACAACATATATACTATAGCCAGATGAAGTCCTGAAACTGCTATAATATGTGATATTCCTAAATTACCTAAATCATCTCTATCATCCTGATCTATGTTATCTGTATAACCAAAGGCCATGGATGATAATAATGCTGCCTTCCTTTCCCCTAGTTTTTCATTTATACTTTGATAAATCCCCCTTCTAATAGAGCTAAGATAGGAAATTAAATCTTTCTGCATAACTTTATATTTATTTATGCGATAAATTCCTATTATACCTTTAGTAAACGTAGGATCAGCTATAAAGCTCCCCTCAGCTTTTATTTTATCACCAACATTTATCGCTCCGTCATCTATAGTAATGCTGACGAGCCTGCCCTTTATTTCACCTATTCCATAACCAGAATTTAATTTAGTTATCCTTACCTCTTCCTTTGCTGCGGGTATATATGAATAATAAAAATGATTGTCTAAATAGGCAACTAAGATAAAAACTGCTAAGATTGCAATTACTACCGGCCTTTTCTTCAGCATTAGTAAAATAAAAAGACTACTAGCAGTCAGAGCTGCCAATAGCCTATTATATTGATACACTTCAAAAGTATATGCACAAGTAATAAAAATAATAAATATATATATTAAAGGATTATTTAGAGCTAAATACTCCTTTTTTCCCATAAGCAACACCTCTAAAATTAGTCTTGCCATCTTTCTGTAAGTACAATCATTATATAATAAATAGCTATAAATAAAGCAGCTACTTCAAACATTAAAGCATTCATCTTAATCTGTGCAGTATAAATAGTAGCATAAGCTCCTGCTATAATTGTAATAATCGCTAATATCGTAATAATTATATTCATTTTAGTATTTTCTCTATTTATTTTTGTATATTTTAATGCTGTTATTAACATATTAATTGTCAGTACTAAAAATACTACTAATTCTGTCCCTTTTTCAATTGATAAAATTGATACCATATTCACCACAATATAAATTGCTATATTTATTAACAGCTGATTTCTACTTATAATATTGTTACAATTTAATGAAAGTAGAATAATTAAAATAGTAAATACTGTATTTAGGATAACTAATGGATAATTACCAAATAAATTTTTATCATCTATAAAATAATAATTTGACATTGCAAATATCTGTCCAAGTACCAGCTGAACATATGCAAAGCAAGCAACATAAAAAGAATTAAATACTTCTGCTGATTTTTTTCGTATTTTAAGCAGCGATTTTATTGAACTTATATCAGTGTGGAATTCACCAATTTTTCTTAATAAATTAGGTGCCTTTCCTTTGGTTATACCAAGCCTTGCTATTGCTATATTAGATAAATCACTTAATGTTTCACCTTCAACAGCCACAGGAAACCCATCTTTATCAAAAGCATTTATAATTATATTTTTTTGCTCTGGAGTAAGCCTGCAGAAAATTCTGGTCTTTGATACTGTCTTATAAAATTCTTTTTCAGACATATAAGATAATTCTAACCCTGAAATTACTTCCTGTGATGAAGAAATTAATCCTATTTTTCGTCCTAATATTTCAGCTACAATTTTATTATCCTCACAAAATACTAGTGGAAGTATTCCTTCATCAAATAATGCTTCTATATCATCCTCAATTCCTTCTACTGATGGATTTTCTAGCCCGACAAGTCCAATAAATACCATATTGCTCTCTACATTTTCTTCTTCACTAGGCTCATAATTAAAGTTTCTATATGCCATTGCTTCTGAAATAAGTCCTTCTCTTGCAAAACATAGATCTGCTAGCTTTATTTTATTAATCTCTTCTGTTGTAAGAGGACGTTCAACATCGTTAATTAGTATGCTTGTACACTTTTGAAGTATACTTTCTATATTTCCTCTAGAGTTTGCTCTGTATCCTTTTGAATTCTTAGTAACCGTGGTAATAATATCTTTTCCAGAATCAATTACAACTCTAAATTTTAATCGATTTTTTCTAATTAAATCATTTATATTTATATTTTTCTCTTTTAAAAATTCAATATATGCTTCAGCATAAATATCATTATGATAACTTTTTAACTCTTGGTAAATATTCGTGTTTATTGCAACATTATTAATTAATCTTTCAACACTTAATTTTGATACATCTAAAGACTCTATATTATATTGCTGATCATCAAAATAAGCTTTCTTTACTACTAATTTTTCTTCTGTTATCGTTCCATATTTCTCTACAAATAGTACCTTTATGTCTCTGCAATCTTGCAATGAGGATAAATTAGTAATTATTATTCCTTCATCATTTAGTTCTTTTATAATTTTTTTAGAAAATATGAATATGATAAGCCAGCTTAATATTGTTGTTGATACAAAAATTGAACTTAACAATACGTCATTTTTAATTTTTCCCTTTCCGGGAACTATTAAATAAAGAATAATTGAAATTAATATAAGAATAATATGTATTTTTCCAATAACACTATCTATATTTTTTATTATATTGGTTTTCTTTAAGTTACTTTTTACTAATGATGAGAGCAGTATTCCTAGCTGGGTTTTACTGCCCGTCTCAACAACAATCCCTGTACCGCTCCCCTCTTTTACTACGCTTCCTTTAAAAAGCATATTGTTTATTGCTCCTATATCTGAAACTTCATAATCCATCATCGTAGCATATTTATCTTTTAAAATTTTATCACCAGTAATATTTCTTTCATCTACCTTTAAATTATCCGCTGAGATAATTCTTAAATCCGCTGAAATAAACGAATTCTTTTTAAATAACACTATATCACCTTTTACAAGTTCATGTGCTGCAACTACTCTTTCAATACCTTCTCTAAGCACAGTAACTTGTACACTATTTATATTTCCTAAAGATTCAATATCCTTTTTCTCTTTAATTCCTAAGTAAATTGTATATGTTAGATTACTTAAAAAAGTTACTGCCCATACAGCTAAAAATATAATATTTCTGCTTAAAACAAAATATGTAAGAATACCTATGTATAAAAGTAAGTTCCAGATATTAAATTTTTCTTTTAAAATATAACCAATTCCTTTTGCTATTGGCATGTCCAACTTATTGTCCCCAAACTGCTCTCTTCTTAAAATGCAGTCATATTCCAATAACCCTTTATAAGTATTGGTCCCAAAGTTCTCCACTACTTTGGCCCAATTATTCTGATAATATTCTTTCAACCGTTACACTCCCTTTTAAATATAATAGCCAATCATAATAAATATTATAAACGGCTATTATATTTTTTTAAAGCAAATTAAAGTTTTTAAATGAAATTTTCTCAAATTATTCTTTTGTTTTTGGATTAAAAATACATGCCATTAAATATCCAAAAAATATTGAAGCTGTAATTCCTCCTGCTGCACCTTTAATCCCGCCTGTAAATGCTCCAAGTATTCCATCTTCTTTTACAGCCTGGATTGCTGCTTTTGCTAAAGAGTTTCCAAAACTAGGCAAAGGTACAGTTGCCCCTGAGCCTCCTATGTCTACGAGTTTATCATATATACCAAAAGCGCCAAGCACAGCCCCAGATGTTACAAATATTACTAATATCCTTGCTGGAGTCAATTTTGTTGTATCCATTAATATTTGTGCAACAACACAAATTAACCCTCCTACAATAAACGCATTTATATAATTCACACTAACATTTAGTAAGATATATTCCTACTAAAATTCACCTCCTTTTTAATATTCTATTGCCACAGCATGTGCAATTCCTGGTATACTTTCACCTTGCAGAGTAGTAGTTGGACTCATTAATGCACCAGTCGAAATTAATAAAATTTTCTTATATTCTTTCTTAAGCATCTTTTTATACAAATATCCACAGGTTACTACTGCAGAACATCCACATCCACTTCCTCCTGAGGCAGTATTTTGATTTTCACTATCAAATATCATATCTCCGCAATCAACATAATTAGCTGAGATATCATATCCATATTCTTTCATCAACTGGGTGGTTATTTCTTTGCCTACCTTCCCTAAATCTCCTGTGGCAATTACATCATAATCCTGAGGACTTCTTCCTGTATCCTTAAAGTGGTTATACATTGTATCAACTGCCGCTGGAGCCATTGCTGCCCCCATATTATTAGCATCTTTTTCTCCATAATCCTTTACTACGCCAGTAGTAACATAAGTAACTCTTGGAAAATCTCCATCAGCAGCCAGAACCATAGCTCCTGAACCTGTTACAGTCCATTGTGCTGTTGGATTTCTTTGTGAACCATATTCAAGCGGGAATCTAAACTGTCTTTCTGCTGAACTAAAATGAGAAGATGTGCTTGCTACTACATATTTAGCAAAACCTCCATCAATAAAAAGGGATGCCATACTTAATGATTCTGACATAGTTGAGCATGCTCCATATAAACCTAAAAACGGTATATTTAGTTCCCTTGCAGCAAATCCTGATGAAGTGATTTGATTTAATAAATCTCCTGCAAATAAATAATCAATATCCTCTTCTTTAAGACCAGCCCCATTGATAGCTGCTGTGATTGCAGTATACATCATTTCTGATTCTGCCTTTTCAAAACTATCTTTTCCTAAGGTATCATCCCTAATAACTTCATGGAAATATTCCGCTAATGGTCCTTGACCTTCTTTCGGTCCTACGATTGAATAAGTTGAAATAATTTTTGGAGGATTTTTTAGCTTAATAGTCTGTTTTCCTATTTTCTTAATTTCATTCCCCATAAACAATTCTCCTTTCCTTTATATAGCACCATACAATTGTAATAAATAATAAATCAAGCCAATTATTACAGAAGACCCTATTCCATAAACCAATACCGGTCCTGCAATTATAAACATTTTTGCAGCAACTCCAAAGACGAACCCCTCTTTTTTAAATTCCATTGCCGGTGAAACTACTGCATTAGCAAAACCTGTAATAGGAACTACTGTACCTGCCCCTGCAAAATCTGCTATTTTATCATATACGCCAATACCTGTAAGTAATGCTCCTAAAAACACCATAATTATTGGGTTCCATTGTTTGGCATCATATTCTGATATTCCAAATTTAATAAGCAGATTAAAAATTATCTCTCCTATGGTGCAGATAGCACCTCCTACTAGAAATGCCAAAATACAATTTTTCACATATTTAGGCTTAGGTTTAGCTTCCTCTGTTAAATTCTGAAATTTCTCTTTTATTTTCTCTTCTTTCTTGGAAATATCACTCATAAAGTACACTCCTTCCTAAGATAAAGTTATTATTCCCCAAAGGATACAGATAAATTTATGTATCTAAAAGATATTTAATATTTTTATTAATTAATGATCCTTAATTTTTTAAATATAAAAAAACCAGTTTAAACACTCACCGTTATGTTTAAACTGGTTTAACTTAATATATTCATTTTTCTTCCTTCCTTTGTACCTTATATTTCTTCCAGCTGCCTCCTCATTTCACCTAATACACGTTTTTCAATCCTTGAAACCTGAACTTGGCTTATTCCTAGCATTTTTGCAACCTGAACCTGAGTCTTATCCTTAAAATATCTAAGCATAATTATCTGCCTTGATTTATTATCTAAGTTTTTTAATGCTTCCTTTAAAGCTAGTTTATCTATCATATCAGTATCTTCTTCATTGCCAGTTTCACTTATTTTATCAATAAGCAATACTGGTGCACCGTCGTCTTGATGTATTGTATCATATAGATACTGCAGGCTTGCAGAGGACTCAACTGCCAACACTATTTCTTCTACTCCAACACCTGAATACTCTGAAAGCTCTTCAATGGTTGGTTCCCTGCCTAATTTTTTACTAATTATTTCTCTATCAAAGTGTAATTTTCTAGCTAGGCTTTTCACATTTCTGCTAACCTTTATTATTCCATCATCCCTGATAAAACGTTTAATTTCTCCCATAATCATCGGTACAGCATAGGTTGAAAATTTTACATTATATGAATTATCAAAATTTTTAATTGCTTTTACTAATCCTATAGACCCTATTTGAAACAAATCTTCATAATCATATCCTCGATTAATAAATTTTTTACTTATGGAGGATACTAAAGGGAGATTCATTTCTATGAGCCGATTCATAGCTTTTTCGTCGCCTGCTTTAGCTAAGGGTATTAGTTCTGAATTATCATCATAATTAAACCCTTCCTTTTTAATTTCTTTACTATTCATACCTTTCCCCTATCATCTTGAAGAAAATTTTTTCTTCATAATAATTTTAGTTCCTTTTCCTTTTGCACTTTCAACCTCAAGACTATCCATAAAAGTCTCCATTACTGTAAATCCCATTCCAGACCTTTCTAAATCTGGCCTTGATGTATAAAGTGGCTCTCTTGCTTTTGCAATATCTTCTATACCTTTACCATAATCTATAATAGACATAGTAATAGTATTTTCCATAATACATGCCTCTATTCTTATTATTCCCATTTTTTCATTTTCATAACCATGTATTATAGAATTTGTTACAGCTTCTGAAACAGCAGTCTTTACATCAGCTAATTCATCTACTGTTGGATCAAGCTGTGCTGCAAAAGCAGCTACTGCCACTCTAGCAAACCCTTCATTTTCTGATCTGCTATAAAATTCTATACTTACTTTATTCCCCTCCATCATTAACCTCCATTATATATTCTTCATAGCTTCATCAACATTTTTATAAGAATCAATTATTTTATATATTCCAGAGAGCTGGAAAACCTTATCAATTCTCATATTTGCTGATGCTATGCATATTATTCCATTTCTGCTTTTTATCTTCTTATATCTTCCTATTACTACACCTATACCTGAACTATCCATAAATGTTACATTGCTAAAATCCATAATTACCTTTTTTATGTTATCCCTATCTATCCTATCGTCTATTTTTACCCTCACTTCTTCGGCACTATGATGGTCTAATTCCCCAATGAACTTAATTATTAAACAACCTTTAATATCATTAAATTTAAGAAACATATAACTCTCTCTAAATATTACGTTAGAGATAAGGCACCTCCTTATTATATTTTCCTTCTTTTTCCATAATTTTAACATATTATATATTTAGTAGCAAACTCAATTATCCTACAAAAACTCCCCGCTTATTTAATATTTTTTCACGTTTTATCTACAAAAAAAAGAATTCCTCCATTTGGAGGAATTCTCACCTTAATTATAATTTTTTAATCTACCTTTTTTGTTTTATATTTACTTACTTCTTCCTTAATTACTTCGTAAAACTCTTCTAAAGTTTCATTTTCTTCTAAAATCAAAACTTCAATAGCATCATTGATATTTTTCATGGTATATATATCAAAGCTGCCTTCACATACAGCTTTTTCTACTTCTGGATTCAAGATTACTTCATCCTTATTGCTATATGGAATTATTACGCCTTTTCCCTCAATTGTATCAATTAATTTGCAGACATTATAGAAACCTTCAATTTTTTCATTTACTCCTCCAATTGCCTGTACTTCTCCAAATTGGTTTACAGAGCCGGTTACTGCTATATTTTGCTTTATCCCTCGCTTTGCTAAAGCTGACAGTAGTGCAACAATTTCTGCAATAGAAGCACTATCCCCATCTACCATTCCATAAGTCTGTTCAAAACATATATGAAAATCTATTGGTATTTCTTCGTAAGGATTTAATATATTGCTTAATAATCCCTTTAAAATGTTAATTGACTTTTCATGTATCTTGCCGCTTAAATTACTTTCCTTCTGAATATCAATTATTCTGCCAGTGCCTTTATATGCTACACAAGTTATTCTCATCGGCCTGCCAAAAGTATAGTATCCTGTATCTAAGACAGCCAATGCATTTATTGCTCCAATTTTTTTATCATTTAAGGAAATTAATATCTTATTATCCTTATATAAATCAATAAATTCCTTTTCTATAAGATCCTTTTCATAAGCTGCATTAACAACATCTTCAGCTGTTATTACCGTATCTCCTCGCTCCTTACTATAATCACTGGCAATCTGCAATGCCCTATCAATAGTATAATCCTCCATTACTATATTTTTTTTACTGCTACATTTCCTACAGAGATATTTAATTAATTCATTTATTGCATCATCATCAAAAGAATTAATTTCTCCATTCTTAACCCTTTTCTGTATCATATTCTTTAATGTATTTATACTTCCATCAGTCATTTCTACAACATCAGGGATTTCTGCTTTAAGTGGAAAAAGCTTTTTAAAATCTTCATCTGAATTATATAATATAT
>CAKVNP010000012.1 GCA_934777095.1 uncultured Clostridium sp.
CTATAGCCAAGTGGTAAGGCAGAGGTCTGCAAAACCTTTATTCCCCGGTTCAAATCCGGGTGGCGCCTCCATAAAAAAACCTACAAGTAAACTTGTAGGTTTTTTTATTTTTTCTACAAAGAAATAGTGAAAAATCAGCAAGATAAAATAAAAAATAAAAGTTATTAACAAAAAAATAAAATTATCCACAACAAAAATTAAGATTGCTGTGAATAATTTTAAAAAATGTGAATAAAATAATAAGTTACTTGAAAAGAACTTTACTTATTTGAAAAGAACTTTATTTATTTGAACATATCTTTTTTATATAATAAAATAGCTGCACCGCCAGTTAATGCTATAGTGAAAATCATTATATTCCAAAATGCCTGTGGATTCTCACTCATACTAAATGGAAGTGGAACGTTCATTCCAAAGATACCACCAATAATAGTTGAAATTGACATTAGGATAGTAACAGAAGCAAGGACTTTCATCACTATATTTAAGTTATTAGAAATTACTGAAGCAAAGAAATCCATAGTACTTGCTAATATGTTACTATATATATCAGTCATTTCAATTGCCTGTTTATTTTCTATAATTACATCTTCAAGAACATCCTGATCTTCTTCATATCTTTGCATAATATCTAATTTAAGCATCTTTTCTAAGGTAATTTCATTTGCTTTTAATGAAGTAGAAAAATAAACTAATGATTTTTCTAATGAATGCAATTGAATTAATTCTCTATTTTTCATAGATTTATGAAGCCTTTTTTCAATCATTAGACTCTTTTTGTCTATTTGTCTTAAATAAATTAAGTAGTATGTAGATATTTTGTTTAAGATCTGCAGAATAAATCTAGATTTTTTAAATGTAAAGAAAGATTTTACTCTTCCATTACTAAAATCAGTTAGCACTCTGCTATTTTTTAGGCATACTGTTATAAGATATTTTTCTGAATGAATTATAGCTAGAGGATATGTATCATATGTAAGAGAATTATCTTCCATTTCTGTAAATGGTATATCCACAATTACTAATACACAATCATCTTCAATATCTATACGTGATGTTTCTTCATCATCTAAAGGAGCCTTTAAAAAACTTAAAGGAACATTTGTCTTTTTTGATATTAACAATAATTCTTCTTCAGAAGGAGCAACTATATTTATCCAACAACCAGGTTCAATATTATCTAAGGTTTTTAATGTTGGATCTATATCACTGGTGCTTTTATATATTTGAATCATAATAACCTCCAAGAAAATTTTCTACAAAGTATATGTACAAGTATACCATAAAAATATATAAAAAACTCCCTAGAGGGAGTTTAAAACCTTTTATTACTCTAATTCCTTAAGGAAATCCTGCTTAACTTCCTGAAGTAATTCTTCATTTGTTATTAAATCATAACCAGTATAGGCTAAAGCCAAAGCAGCTTTCATGGCCTGCTCAAACGCATAGGGAGAAATAGTTTCTTCAGCAAATGATCTTGAGCCATATCTAATAGCGTTAGAGTCAGTTACTATTGAGAAATAGGGGTGTATACAAGGAACTTTTCTGCTTACTGAACCAATACTTAAGCCTGAAGAAACATCCTTAGGTTCACCAATATGTATCTCACCATTTTCTTTTAGATTGTGGCTAAATAGCCTGTTTAATGTCCTATTTGTAATTAGTTCTTCATTTGGAGGTTCATATAATGAAATAGTAGATTGTACATGAATCAATTTAGATACACACTCTACGATTTCTCTAAGTTTATTTTCCGCTAGCTTGGCTAGTTCTGTTTCCTTTGCTCGTATATAAAATTTTGCTTCAGATTCTAAAGGCAATAATAGGGGAGTAAAGCCTCCTTCTGATAAAATAGAGCTTATTTCTACTTCTTTAGGAAAGCCTTTTAACATTGAATTAAGGATATTAAATGTAAGAAGAATTCCATCTAATGAGGTGTATATCCCTTTATTTAAAAAGCTTAAACCACTATTCCCATTAAATTGAACTTTTAAGGGAATAATTGCAGCTGAAGAGCCACTTTCACAGGTAGATAAATCAGGATGGGCAGTAAGAACCACATCAATATCATCAAATACCTCTTGTTTAGTCATTACTGATTTTGTACCGCCTAAGTATTCGCCAGGACAGCCAATTAGTATTACAGTACCAGTAATTTCACTAATTACTTCACCTAAGGATAATGCTGCTGCGATAGAAGTTGTTGTTAATAAATTATGTCCTGTAAGATGTCCTTCATTAGGAATAGCATCATATTCGCATAAAAAACATATTTTAGGATAGCCATCGCCTTTAGATGCTTTAAAGGAAGTTTCAAAATTAACATAGTTATTTTCTATTGAAAAACCATATTTAGAAAGCAGATCTGTAATCTTTTTACATGCTTTATATTCTTTATAGCTTTCTTCAGGGTTATTATATAGGTAATTATTTAAATCTTTTAAATCTTCATAACAAGTAGTTATAAAAGATTGTATTCGTTGCTTCATATTTTTACCCTCCACTGTAATTAATACTATTATTTTTCCTTAATACGTTTAAAATATTTATTATTTGAATCCAGGATGAATATTTATTTGATAATTTGTCCACAATTTCTAATATGAAAGGGATGAAGGGTATGAATATAAAAAATAAAAATATAATAACAAATGAGCAGAAGCAATGCTCAATATGTAATAGTGTAGGTATTTCTGGCGGTATAACAATACTAAATAATTATATCTGTGGGGAATGTCTTCAAAAGATTACTGAGGCTGATGTAAATGACAGCAGCTATTATAAATTAAAGGATAAGATTAAATCTATAATTATGAAAAACTTATAGCCTATAAGATAGTGTGAAAAAGTTAATACTATACAACATAATACATTTATAGTAAGATTAATATAGCTCATATGTTCAAATACATTAAGAAATCTGTACTTAATGATAGGTTAAAGAACTGATATGAGTTATTTTTTCGTAAAAAAGATAGTTAGCGGAAACTATATAAATGCTATATTGGAGGAACAGATGAGTAAGATATTTTGTTTAATGGGTAAAAGCAGCTCAGGTAAAGATACAATATTTAAAGAGTTATGTGAAAATAAAGCACTAAATTTAAAACCCATTATTTCTTATACTACAAGACCAAAACGAACTAATGAAACCAACGGAGTAGAGTATAATTTTATTACTGAGCAGCAGCTTCATGAATTTCAGGATGAAGACAAAGTAATTGAAGTAAGAAGATACGATACTGTACATGGCCCATGGTATTATGGAACTATAGATGATGGTCAAATTGAAATAGATAGTAATAATAGATACATAGTAATAGTTACATTAGAAGCATATCAAAGTTATAAGAAGTATTTCGGTGAAGAGTATATCTATCCTTTATATATAGATTTAGATGATGGAATAAGATTAGAAAGAGCATTAGCACGAGAAAGAAATCAAAGCAGACCTAATTATGATGAGTTATGTAGAAGATTTCTAGCAGATAGCAAGGATTTTAGCCAAGAAAAACTTAATGAATGTGGAATTACTTCCTCATATATAAATAGTAATTTAAATGAATGTATTAAGCAGATTATTGGAGATATAGATAAGGCAGCAGTATAATAAGTGCTGCCTTTTTTATTTTGCACAAAAATGTATAAAAAAATAGAATATAGTTATAATTATAAATTATAGAAATAAAATTATACTGAGAACTAAAGAAATATTTAATATATATTAAGATAAGAAATATTGTGATAAAATAGAGAAAAGGAAATAATGGTGGAGGTATGAGAATTATGAAATTAGTATTAGCAATAGTACAAGATGAGGATTCAGAAGATTTAATAGAAGAATTAAATGATGCAGGATATAGAGTAACAAAATTAGCTACAACAGGAGGATTTTTAAAATCAGGAAATACCACATTAATGATAGGTGTTGATGAAGATAAGGTAAAAAACGTTGTGGCTGTAATTGAAGATGTCTGCAAAAGAAGAAAACAAGTCATCTCAACTCAAAGTGGTATAGGAAGCGAAACAGGAATATATATGCCATATCCAATGGAAGTTGAAGTTGGCGGTGCTACAGTATTTGTAATTGATGTAGATCAATTTATCAAGATATAAATTAAGTGAGGTGTTGTAATGAGAAATTTTGTAGGGTATGAAGTGCTGATAAATAATTTTAAGCAGAGATGTAAAAAAGGAAATCTTTCTCATGCACAACTTATTTCAGGTGAAGATGGTATAGGAAAAAGCATCTTAGCAGAAATTTTAGCTAAATTAATTTTAAATGGAGATTTAGATAGGGAATATGTAGATATAATACATTATAAACCTAGTAAAGCTTCATTTGGTGTTGATGATGTAAGAAATATCATAGATGAAGTAAATAAAAAGCCCTTTGAGGGCGATAATAAGGTAATTATCATTCATGAGGGAAATAAACTAACTATTCAGGCACAAAATGCATTGTTAAAGACTATTGAGGAACCTCCAAAGGGAGTATACATAATTATATTATGTGAAAATTTAGAGCTGATTCTAGATACAATAAAATCTAGATGTGAAATATATAAATTAACACCATTAAGCAAAGAAGAACTAAATAAATATATTCAGATCAAAGAATATGAGTATTCCAATGAACAAATCATGTCAGCTATTGCTTTTAGTGAAGGTGTGCCAGGTAGGATAGATAGGTATTTTAATGATGAGAAGCTAAAAGAAGTAAGGGATAAAATTGTGGACTTGCTTTTTTCTATTATAAATAATGATGTAGAAGCTGTCTTAGATAAAGAAAGTGTATTACTTGATTATAAGGATAATAAAGAAGAAGCACTTAATCTAATCTCATCAATAGTAAGAGATGTATTGATAAATAAAGAAGTTTATAATGATGAATTGATAATTAACGGAGATAAGATAGAAGATATTAAAAAATTAACTAACGAAATGTCCTTTAAAAAGATTAATAATTTTTTAGTAAAAATAGAAGAAGCGAGAAGAAATATTAAAAGCAACGTTAGCTGGGCTATGAATGTAAGAGTAATGCTAATGGGCTTTATGGAGGGTTAGTAATGATAAAAGTAATAGGAGTACGTTTTAAAAAAGCTGGTAAAATATATTACTTTGATCCTTTAGATTTAGTAATAAATAAAGGTAATTATGTAGTAGTAGAAACAGCTAGAGGAATAGAGTTTGGGGAATGTGTAATTGGAATAAAGGAAATCAGTGAAAATGATATAATTGCACCTTTAAAGAGTGTACTAAGAGTGGCAACTGATGAAGATGTTGAGAAGCATTTCCAAAATAAAGAGAAAGAAAAGCAAGCATTTGATATATGCTTAAAAAAGATAGCTGAACATAAGCTAGTAATGAAGCTTATTGACGTAGAGTATACTTTCGATAATAATAAAGTAATATTCTATTTCACTGCCGACGGAAGAGTTGATTTTAGAGAGTTAGTAAAAGATTTAGCAACAATATTTAAGACACGTATTGAATTAAGACAGATTGGTGTAAGAGATGAAGCTAAGATGCTTGGCGGGTTAGGACCATGTGGGAGACCTATGTGCTGTTCAACATTTTTAGGTGATTTTGCATCTGTTTCAATTAAAATGGCTAAAGAACAGAATCTTTCTTTAAATCCAACTAAAATATCAGGAATATGCGGCAGACTTATGTGCTGCTTAAACTATGAGCAAAGCACATATGAAGATATTAGAAAGAGACTTCCAAAGGTAGGTTCTTTAGTAAAAACTGAATATGGTAAAGGCTATGTTGTAGATAACAACATTGTTAAAGAAAGCGTAAAGGTAAGAATCAAAAAAGGTGAAGATGAAGTAATAGAAGATATTAAAATAGATAAAATAGAAATGATTAAGGGAAGTTATGAAGATTCAATAGATGATTCAGATATTGGTTTAGAAATAAATAGTGAAGAAGATAGAAAACTAATGAAAGACTTAATAAAAGATAATTAATAATTGTAAATATCAACTAATTCCTTATGTGCCTAAAGCACTTGCAATGATAAATGGGTATGTTACAATATAATAGTAACAATATTTATTTGATGGGGGGTGCTTTTGATGGCATTTATGATTCAAGATTCTTGCATTAGCTGTGGAGCTTGTGCAGCTGAATGTCCAGTTGACGCTATTTCTCAAGGAGATACTCAATTCGAAATAAACTCAGACGTTTGTATCGATTGTGGTAACTGCGCTAACGTTTGTCCAGTTGGAGCTCCAGTTCAAGAATAATTTGGGGGAGAGTCGTAGAAACGACTCTCTTATTTTTTTATAATAAAATATCACTGCTATTTAATAATAAAGTAAGTACTTCATTAGAAGTAGGAAGAGTAGATAGATATATTTTTGAATCATTAACTGGCATTATTTTGTTGGGAAATGATAAAAACTCTTTTGGACCATTAAAATAAAAATCTTTAGCGCTGCACCTGTAACACATAGGAATAATATATTTAGGAGAAAGAGCTTTAGCTGTATTAAATGCTTCCTGGCCATTAAAGCAGTAATTTCCGCCAATAGGGAGGAATAAGATATCAGGATTTTTAAGTATCTTGATATATTCATTAGTAAGCTGGCAGGCTAGATAACCTAAATGGCATAGCTTTGCTCCATCTAATTCATAAGTATATATATAATTGCTGCCTCTTTTTAATCCATTCATATTATCACTGAAACTTGAATATCCGCGTATTTTAATATTATCATCGGTATAATTTTCACCTTGAAATAAGATTTTACTAGTAGAATTATTATTTTTTATTTCTTTATGTTTGCTAAAAGTAATTATGTCAGCAGGCATATTATATTCATTGAAAGAAAGTATATTAAAAGGATCAATTAATATTTTTCTTCCATTGGTAGAAGAAATTAAAAATGTACTATTGCCAAACCATTCTATTTTCACAATATTATCATTCCTTTACATATTTATCTAAAAATAGTTTTTCTCTAATAAACATAATAAATTCATAAAATAAAAGATTTGTCAAAAAATAATATATATAGATGTAATAAATATTTTGCTAATTTTATAGACATAAAAAAATAATTTGGTATATAATTAAAGTCAAAGAAGGTCAATGTGTTTAGGAAGGTAATAATATGGCAAGAATTTCAGATAAAATAGCAAGTTTTATATATACGTTAATAGATGAAAATGAGAAAGAGGAAACAATAATACAGCGTAATGATCTAGCAGATAAATTTAATTGTGCACCATCTCAAATAAACTATGTTTTAACAACTAGATTTACTACAGAAAAAGGATATCTAATTGAAAGCAGAAGAGGTGGAGGAGGATACATTGTAATAAGAAGAGTAAATCATAAGGATAGCCTTGAAATGATTAATACCATTAATAATGCCATAGGATATAGCATTACTTATCAAGGTGCAATATCAATATTAGACTATTTATTAGAAGGAAAAAACATTACATTAAACGAATATGAAATAATAAAGGTTTCTGTAAATGATAGAACATTAGTATCTGTTGAAGATAAGAATAAAGTAAGAGCAGATATACTTAAAGGTATGATAATGGTTATTTTATCATAACTGAAATCTTATTAAAGGCTATCATTGAATTAATTTATCGGTAGATTCATAAAATTTAAAAGAGCTTAAATTGGGTAGAGTTGGGGACAGGTATAAAAATGTAATGCTAAAAAGCATAATATGGAGGTATGAAGATGATTTTTGGGAGGTTTACTGAAAGGGCACAAGTGGCCTTAGTAGAAGCACAGCAAGAGTCTCAAAGTTTTAGGCATGGATATATTGGTACGGAACATATACTTTTAGGACTACTTAAAGAAGGCGGATATGCTAGTCAGGCTCTAGTTAACCGAGGAGTTACAATAGATAAAGTAAGAAAAATGATTGAAGAATATTTAGGTTATGGTGATGATGAGATTATTTCTAATGAAATGTTATTAACTCCAAGGGTAAAAAGACTATTTGATGATAGCTTGGATATAGGTAGAAAGTTTAATCAGAGCTTTATTACTCCAGAACATATTTTAGAGGCATTGATAAATGGAAATGAAGGAGTTGCTTTTACTATCTTATCTAGCTGCAAGATAGATCTTACAGTGTTAAAGGATGACTTAGATAAATATATTTCAGGAAATGAATTTAGGGAAAGCAAGAAGAGCAGCTCAAAGGAAAAGAAACAGAATAGGACTCCAATGCTGGATCAATACAGCAGGGATCTTACCGAAAGTGCTAGGGAAGGAAAGCTTGATCCTGTTATCGGAAGAGATCAGGAAACTCAAAGGGTTCTTGAAATATTATGCAGGAGGGTAAAGAATAATCCTTGTTTAATTGGAGAACCAGGAGTAGGAAAGACAGCAGTAATTGAAGGGCTTGCACAACGGATGGTTTCTGGAGATATACCAGAGAGCTTAAAGGAAAAGAAGCTTTTAACTTTAGATATCACATCTATGGTAGCAGGAGCTAAATATAGAGGTGAATTTGAAGAGCGTTTAAAAAAGGTAATGACTGAATTAAAAAATGAAGATAATATCATTGTATTTATCGATGAAATTCATACAATAGTTGGTGCAGGAGGAGCTGAAGGTGCAATTGATGCATCAAATATATTGAAGCCTGCTTTAGCCCGTGGAGAAATAAAATGTATCGGAGCAACAACTATAGATGAATATAGAAAACATATTGAAAAGGATGCTGCTTTAGAAAGAAGGTTCCAGACTATTAATGTTGAGGAGCCAACCAAGGATGAAACATTAAAAATTCTCTTTGGATTAAGAGATAAATATGAAGCTCATCATAAGGTAAAGATAACAGATAAGGCATTAAAGAGCGCAGTTGAGTTATCAGATAGATATATAACTGATAGATTTATGCCGGATAAGGCGATAGATTTAATCGATGAAGCAGCTGCAAAGGTCAAAATATCAAAACTTACATTGCCGCCAGAACTTAAGAAGAAGGAAATTGATATTGAAAAATCAGTAAATGAAAAGGAAGATGCCATCAGAAATCAAGATTTTGAAAAGGCAGCAAATCTAAGAGATAAGGAAAGAATATTAAAAGAAGAATTTGAAAATATAAAAGAGCAGTGGAGAGCCTGTACTTGTACAGCTGTCAGTGTAGTTGATGAAGAGGATATAGCTAAAGTAGTTGCTTTATGGACTAAAATCCCTATTGAAAAGATAAATGAAAAAGAAGCTGATAAATTATTAAAACTTGAAGATACATTAAAGCAGAAGATAATTGGCCAAGATCAGGCTATTGAAATAATAGCAAGAGCAATAAAGAGGGCAAGGGTTGGACTTAAAAATCCTAACAGGCCAATAGGAACATTTATTTTCTGTGGGCCTACTGGTGTTGGAAAAACAGAATTATCAAATGCAATAGCAGAAGTAATGTTTGGCAATGCTAATAGCTTGATACGTATAGATATGTCTGAGTATATGGAAAAGCATTCTGTATCTAGACTTATTGGATCTCCTCCAGGATATGTTGGATATGAGGAAGGCGGACAGTTGTCAGAAGCAGTAAGAAGAAAACCTTATTCAGTTGTTTTGCTGGATGAAATAGAAAAGGCACATGAAGATGTATTTAATGTTCTGCTTCAAATAATGGAAGATGGCAGACTTACAGATGGAAAAGGGAAAACTGTTGATTTTAAAAATACCATAATCATTATGACTTCTAATGAAGGAGCGCAGTATATTAGAAAACAGAGATATATGGGATTTTCTAATAGCACTAATAGTAATGCAAATCAATATGAAAAAATGAAAAATACAATAATGGGTGAATTAAAAAATAAATTTAGGCCAGAGTTTTTAAACAGGGTAGATGAAATTATTGTTTTTAACCAATTAAGTGAAGATAATATCGAAAGCATTGTTGATCTTATGCTTAATGACACTATAAATAGGCTTAAAGAAAAGAATATACAGCTTGATTATGATGATAGCTTAAATAAATTTATAGCTAATAAAAATGATAATCTTGATTATGGAGCAAGGCCATTAAGAAGAATAATAATGAGAGAAATAGAAGATAAACTTAGTGATGAAATGTTAAAGGGTGAAATAAAAGATGGAGATACCCTAAGTATTGAATGTAAGGATAATGAATTGATTTTTAGTCATAAATAGATTATATCAGGCAGTATCAGTAGAAGCTGATACTGTTTTTTTCTTGAAAAATTGAGTATATATCATCAGCATTGGCATACTAGAAATATATAATATTTATTTAAAAACAATGATAAGCTAAAAAAAGGTGCGGAGCACCTCATTTTATAGTTGAACTATCAGATAAATTAGAGTTAATAATCATGCTTTCTAGTGAAATATCTGTTAAATCAGAATAATTATCTGAAGAGATATTTTTTTCAGTATTATCATTAAGGATATTTCTAGAAGGTAGATTTCTATAATATGATTCCTGTATCAAAATTCATCCACTCCTTAATAAATAGTATCTTTAGTATTTCCAAAAATACGAAAGATATTCTTAAAGATAATAAATAGGATTAAATTAGCATAATAGGGGATTTTACCATGGCCTTTTTTCATATTTTTGTATTTTTTACATAGTGTTTATGATATATTATATAGTGGAAATTATATTTAATATAAAATTAAGATAGATTAAAGAGTGGTGGATAACATGGCTAAAATTAAGTCAGTGTACATATGTGAAAAGTGCGGATATGAATCTCCAAAATGGATGGGGAAATGCCCAGATTGTAATAGCTGGAATACTTTTGAAGAGGAACTTGTGGAGAAAAAAAGCAGCAGTTCTGTTTCTAAGTCTGTATTATCAAGCATAAAAAAACCTGCTAAAAAGCTAGTTGATGTAACATCTAGCAAGAGCGATAGAATAACCACTGGAATAAAAGAATTTGATAGAGTGATGGGTGGAGGAATTGTAAAAGATTCAATTACCATAATAACTGCTAGGCCAGGAGCAGGTAAAAGTACATTGCTTTTACAGGTGGCTGATAGTATAGCAGAAAATGGCCATAAGGTTATTTATGCATCAGGCGAAGAAAGTGATAGCCAGATAAGAAATAGGGCAGATAGGATACTTAATAAAATTAATGAAAATATTTGGGTCATTCAAGAAAATAGTATGGATAGTGTAGCCCATTCAATAAATGAAATAGATCCCGATTTAATAATAATAGATAGTATACAGACATTTACAATGGAGGCTGCAATGCCTGCAAGAGCGGGATCGCCAACGCAGACAATGGAGTGTGCTAATGAGCTGCTTAAGATTGCTAAGGATGACAAAAGACCTAGAGCAATAATTATCGTTGGACAGATGACTAAGGCAGATGAGTTAGCAGGACTTAGAGCATTAGAGCATTTAGTTGATACGGTTTTAATAATAGAAGCTAATAGTGATGAAGAGTTAAGAGGACTTGTTAGTTCAAAAAATAGATTTGGCAGTACAGGTGAAACAGGATTCTTCCAAATGACTGAAAAAGGCATGGAGTCTATAGATAATCCTTCAGAATATTTTATGACTAAGAGGGATGAAGATGAATTAGTGTCTGGTAGTACATTAACTGTTGTAAAAGAAGGTTCAAGAGCAATAATAATGGAAGTTGAAAGTTTAGTATCAAAGACTTTTACACCATATCCTACAAGAATAGGTGAGACATTAGGCAAAGATAAGCTAAATACCTTGATTTCTATTCTTGAACTAAGAGGCGGACTTAATCTTTATGATAAGAATGTAATTATAAAAACTACTGGTGGTATGCGAATAAGAGAACAGGCAATAAATTTAGCTGTTATTATGAGTATTGTATCATCAGTAAGAAATAAGGGGATACCAAGTAATGTTGCATTTATAGCAGATGTAGGATTAACTGGTGAACTTAAAAAGGTTCCTTCTTTAGAAAGCAGGGTGAAGGAGCTTGGAAGAATGGGCTTTAAAAAGGTATATGTAGCTAAGGATTCATTTACAAGAGGATTTAAGGTAGAGGGAATTGATATAATAGCTTTGAAAACTCTTAGTGAAGTTATGAGCCATGTATATCGATAATAATACGTGTAATAAAGATAGTATATTAATTAGGTGATAGTATGAGAATTAAGGATGATAGCAAAATTAAAAATGTATTAAAGTTAGTAAGTCCTGGAACCAATTTAAGAGAAGGATTGGATAATATATTAAGAGCTAAAACTGGTGGCTTAATTGTATTAAGCAATTCAGATGAAGTGATGAAACTGGTAGATGGAGGTTTTAATATAAATGCTGAATATAGCCCAGCATATATATATGAACTTGCAAAAATGGATGGAGCCATAGTATTAAGTGAAGATTTAAAAAAAATAGTATGTGCAAATGCACAGCTTTTACCGGATCCATCTGTAAGTACATTTGAAACCGGAACTAGGCATAGGACTGCTCAAAGAATTGCTAAACAGACAGAGGCAATAGTAATAGCAATTTCACAAAGAAGAAATTTAATAACTATTTATAAGAATGATATCAAATATATCTTACAAGACAGCAGTGTGATATTAGCTAGAGCAAATCAAGCTATTCAAACTCTTGAAAAATATGTGAATGTATTAGAACGGGTAATTAACAATCTAAATATTTTAGAATTCCAAGATTTAACCACTGTGTATGATGTAGTTACAGCTATTCAAAGAACTGAAATGGTTATGAGAATAGTAGAAGAGATAAAGAGATATATATTAGAGCTAGGCAATGAGGGACGTCTAATTTCAATGCAGCTTAATGAACTTATTAAAAACATTGAAAGAGATGGAATTCTTTTATTAAAAGATTATTGCAAAGAAGATACCGATCATACAGAAATATATAATGAGCTTCAAAAGCTTAATTCCGATGAACTGGTTGATTTAGAAATAATAGCCAAGGTTTTAGGATTTGGCGGATGTCCATTAACAGATACTCTTATATCTCCAAAGGGATATAGAATTTTATTTAAGATTCCAAGAATACCTACAAATGTAATAGAAAATATGATTAAACATTTTGGAAAGCTAAATAAAGTAATAACAGCAACAGCTGATGAACTTGATCAAGTTGAAGGAATAGGAGAGGCAAGAGCATCAGCAATAAGAAGTGGCTTAAAGAGAATTCAGGAACAAGTAAATTTAAAGAAAGAATTGTAAAAAATAACTATTTTCTTAATAATAAATGGGAATATAAAAAAGAATAATTGGTGAAACTAATAAAGCAGGTATCTTATACCTGCTTTAGTTCATTATCTAAAAGTAAATTTACCAAGAGTATTCATTTTTTCAGTCTCTTTGATTAGAACATCATATAAGTTTATATCTAAGATATTGCAAAGTGAAGCTAGGTAAAATAGGTTGGTGCCTATTTCGCGTTCTATCACCTCACGACAGTTATCACATATTTTTCCATCTGTATGTGTACTGAAAACTTCAGATAAATGTTCTAATGAATCATCTTCATCTGGTATAGTCTGCTTAGCTGCATTAATTTTAATACATCCACAGTTAGTGACAGCCTTTGCTACAGAACGATTTACCTTTGAAGATGATTCTGTATATTTTGTTAGGATATCTAAAATGCTCTTATGCCTAATAAGTGATGTATTGACGTCATCTTGAAAGCTATCAAAAATTATGTCTTTCATTTGCATCAACTCCTTGAATCAATAATTATTATATTTTCCTAAGGAAATTTTTAATATTAATATAACCCTTGGGTAATTTGGTTAATATAATAATAAACAACCTGGCCATTCATTAATAGGGGGTATTGTAAATAATTTTATAGAATTAACTATATATTCATTTTAGACATAAGAATAATATGGTATAATCAAAATGGTTATTTATGGAAATAGAAGGTGAGTGCAGAGCTAATAAATATAAATATATTTAGTAAAATTAGGAGGTGAATATTATGTTAAAAAAATTTATTAGAGGGATTTTTTCAATTATCGGACTTGTAGTGGGGTATTTAGCAGCCAATTTTTTAGAAGATATAATTAATTATAAAGGAGCAAAATATCTAGCTAAACCAGTATATACAA